>JADZET010000120.1 GCA_020850375.1 Phycisphaeraceae bacterium
GCCAGGCCGTTGGTGTCGATCATCACCTTGAAGGTGATCAGGTCGCCCGGATGCATGAAGATGTCATTGATCGGGTCGCCGTCGAGCTGGGCGCCGGCCGGCGTGAAGGTGAGGCTCGCGCCCCAGGTCGCAAAGGACACGATGCCCGACAGCGCCGCTACCGCGGCGAGGGTCCACGTTCGAATCTTCCCCTGACGTGTGATCACGTTCCACCTCCCATTCGTTGAGTCGAACCAAGGCCAAGATGATCTGTCGTCGCGGACCGCGTCCGCGCTCCCGACGTCACTCCACGTGTCTTGACGATAATCGCCGCCGCCCGGGAATACAATCTTTTTTTCTTTTAAAGGCGGCGGGATCCGCATGCGATCTAATGCCTACCCTGTCTCTTGTGCCGCCCCCGGCCGCGATGGTCGTCACGCACGACCTTGCCCCCCGGCACGCGGTTCGCTACAACCCATGTCTGCATGTTCAAACTTGCCACACTTTTGGACAACCCCGGTGAGCCACGGCTCGAGTCGCGCTACCGCGACCCGGCCCGGCTGCGTGACCTGGGCTACACCGGGCTGGTGCTCTACGAGACCACGGGCCTGTCCGGCGTGGGCTCGGCGGCTGAGGTGGGGCAGGGGGAGATGCGCCGCTGGGTGGAGCAGCAGTTCGAGACGGTGGACCAGACCATCGGGGCGGCGAGGCGGGCGGGTCTGGACGTGTTCATCTCGTATGACGCGCTGTGCCTGCCGCGCGAGCTGGTGCAGCGCGAGGCGGCGGCGCTGACCTGCCGGGGCCGGCCGACGTCGCTCTGTCCGGCGGGCGAATCGACCCTGACGCGCAGCGGCTGGGCGCTCGAGTCGCTGCTGACGCATTGGCCGCAGATCGCCGGCGTCGTCCTGCGCTTCGGAGACAACGACGCGGCCCGGCTGCCATACCTGCTGGGCAATGACATCTACTTCACCCACTGCCCGCGCTGCAGCCAGCTGAGCCGGGTGGATCGGGCGGCGCTGGTCATCGACCACTTCCACAAGCTCGTGGCCCAGAAGCACAACAAGACGCTGATCGTGCGGGCCTGGAACGTTCGGCCGGGCGGGATGCACGACGACGTGGGGATCGGCAAGCAGCTTCACCAGAAGATGTCCGCCTCGGGCATCGGCATGGCGGGGGCGTCATCGGGTGCCTCCGGGGGCCGGCCGGATCCCAGGCTCGTCCTGTCCTTCAAGTTCACGCAGACGGACTTCTGGCGTTATCAGAAGTGGAACCCGTCGAGCCTGGAGTTCCCGGGCCGGCCGATCCTCTATGAGTTGCAGTGCCAGCGCGAGTTCGAGGGCAAGGGCGGCTTGCCCAACTGGCAGGTGCCGCTGTGGCGCGACGGCCATCCCGAGACGGACGCCCCCGGAACCGCGGGGCTGGCGAACCTCGCGGGCAAGGTGAATTTCGCCGGCGTCTTGGCGTGGGTGCGCGGCGGCGGATGGGGCGGGCCGTTCGTCAAGAACGAGGCATGGATCGACGCCAACGTCATCGCCGCGCCGCGCCTGGCGGAGAATCCCCAGACGCCGCTGAGCGACCTGGCCCGGGCGTGGATCTACCAGAGCGTGGGGCTGTCGTCCGACCAGGACGCCGACGCCTCGACGGCGCTCGAGAAGGTCCTGATGCACTCGACACAGAACGCGCTGCACACGTTCTACATCAGCCCCTATGCCCGGTCGCTCAAGAAGCCTTGGCACCCCAACGGGGGATTCATCCAGGACGACCTCTTGGACGTCGAGGCCGGCTGGCGGATCATCGAGCAGGTGCCCGAGGACCAGCTCGACACGGTGATTGCCGAGAAGCAGCAGGCCGTCGAGCAGATCGCCCAGGACCGGGCGGGCCTGCAGCAGGCGCTGCGGCCGCGCAACCACAGCCTGCTCGACCCGCTGCTCAACACGCTGCTCTACGAAGAATCGTTTGTGATGACGCTGCGGGAATTGCTCGACGGGATGGCGGCGTACCGCCGTCTGCACCGGACGCGTGATCCCCGGCTCGTTGATATCTGCTCGCAGCGCCTCTTCGGGGCGCAGAGCCACTGGAACCATCACACCCAGCGTCACGGCTCACTCCCGGGGGCGGCGACGGCATTCCGTGAGTCGCACTTCTGGGAAGTGACGCAGCGGATGCTCAGCCAGAACCCCTGAGCGGCGATGGCTGGTTCTCAAATATGGCGTGCGTCAAGAAGAAGAAACCCAGAGCCTCACGGTTCTGGGTTTGATTGTTTCATGGCATCTGGATCAAGCGGCCGGCTCACGCCCGCCCGACGGTCAGCGGCACGGGCTGGGGGCGCGGCGTGTAGTTGGGCTCAACGGCGATCTGGAGCGGCAGGCGCTTGCCGTCGGGGCCCTTGGGGATGTTGTCCTCGTCGATGATGCGCTGGATGGCCATGACGCCCTCGAGGAGCATCTCGGGCCGCGGCGGGCAGCCCGGGACGTAGACGTCGACGGGGATGAACTGGTCGATGCCCTGGACGACGGCGTAGGTGTCGAAGACGCCGCCGGTCGAGGCGCAGGCGCCCATGGAGATGACCCACTTGGGCTCGGCCATCTGCTGGTAGATGCGTTGGAGGACGGGGAGCATCTTGACGGCGACGCGTCCGGCGACGAGCAGGAGGTCGCTCTGTCGGGGGCTGAAGCGCATGGCCTCGGCGCCGAAGCGGGCGATGTCGTAGCGGCTCGAGGCGGTGGCCATGAGCTCGATGCCGCAGCAGGCGGTGGCGAAGGGCAGGGGCCAGACGCTGCTGCGACGGGCCCAGTTGACGACCTTCTGGAGCTGGGTCGTAACGTAGGGGATGCCGGTGTCAATGGCGGCTTCGGCGGCCATGAAAATCGTCCTTAGGTGCGTCAAAGGTTATCGGCCACGCCGTGAGGTCTGAACATCATAGGGTCAAAGGACTTGCCGGCCAAGCCGCCGTTCAACGTCGGGAGCGGCCGCGAGCCGATCCTTATTATCACCATGCTCGCATCGGCGGTGCTCAAATCCTGCCGCAGGTCCGAAACTACTCAGCCGGCTGAGGGGCCAAAGGGCCAGTTGGTCGTCTTTGCCGACGACTGGGGCCGGCATCCGTCGAGCGCGCAGCACCTCGTCCGCCAGCTCGGCGGGCGTTACGAAGTCGTCTGGGTCAACACCGTCGGCACACGGCGGATGAGCCTGCGGCCGGACGACGTTCGCCGCGCGGCCGGCAAGCTCGTGCAATGGGTCCGACGCGACGGCGAGGCGGAGATCGACATCCGGCCCGCGTGGCTCAAGGTCCTGCACCCGGTGATGTGGCCCGGGTTCGGCCGGGCCTGGCAGAGGCGGTTTAACGCCGGGCGGATCGGCGACGCGGTCGCTCATGCCCTGGGGCGGCGCAAGCAGGGGCAGAAACGATGGGCCATCACCACGCTGCCGATCACGGCCGACCTGGTCGGTCGGATCGACGTCGACGGCTGGCTCTACTACTGCGTGGATGATTTCTCCGTCTGGCCGGGGCTCGATGGGCAGGTGCTCGCGACGATGGAGCGAGAGCTGGTGGCCAAGGTCGACGCGGCCGTGGCGGTGTCGGAGGTATTGCAGCAACGACTGGCCGAGATGGGCAAAGTCGCGCCACTGCTGACGCATGGCATCGACGTGAATCACTGGCGGGGCAGCGTCGACCTATCCTCTCGATTGGAGGGCATCCCCCGGCCGGTGGTGTTGTTCTGGGGGCTGATCGATGGGCGGCTCGACGCGGCCATCTGCCGGGCGCTGGTGGAGGCGGGCTTCACGCTGGCGCTGGCCGGACCGCAGCAGAGTCCGCCGGAAGGGATCCGCTCGCTGGCGTGGCAGGCTCGCCGTGAGAAGGGCGGGCTGCACCTGCTTGGGCCCGTGGGCTACGAGGACCTCCCGGGCCTGGCGGCGGAGGCGGACGTGCTGGTCATGCCCTACGCCGACCTGCCCGTGACGCGGGCGATGCAGCCGCTGAAGTTCAAGGAATACCTGGCGACGGGCAAACCGGTCGTCGCCCGCAACCTTCCGGGGGTCACGGGGTGGGCGGATGCGGCCGACTTGGTCGACGACGCGGCGGGGTTTGTCGAGGCGGTGAAACGGCGATTGCGCGAAGGGCTGCCGGCGGATCAGGCGGCGGCGCGGGCGCGACTGGCTGACGAATCCTGGCCGGCAAAGGCCCGACAGCTGGAAGAGATTTTATTGGACCTCTGAAATCAAAGGCCGGAATGGCCGATGAAACCACCGTTCCCCGTAAGTGACTGTTTCTTGTACCCCGTACCCTGTACCCCGCGCCATGCAGCTTCTAAAGATCCTCGCACGCACCTACGGCACGCTCCGCGCCCTCCCGACGGGCGTGGCGTACGCCATGGGCCGACGGGTGATGGGACGCGAACGGGCGTGGTTGAGCGCCACGGAGTCCCTCGCCGGCATCACGGGATGGTCTGGCGTTTACGCGCGACAGGCCTTCTATCGCTGGACACTCGAGCATGTCGGGGTGGATGTCTACGTCGGCTTCATGAGCATGATCACCAAGCCGCAGGCGCGCCTTGGTGATCGCGTCTATGTCGGGCGATTCTGCACCGTGGGCTGGTCGGAGATCGGCGACGACGTGAAGCTCGCTGACGGGGTGCAGGTGCTCAGCGGCGGTCGGCATCACCTTTCAGGTGACGACGAGGTGACGCTGGGTAAGGTGACGATCGGTCGGGGGGCATGGCTGGGCGCGGGGGCGATCGTCATGGCCGATGTCGGGGATGAGGCTGTCGTTGGGGCGGGGGCTGTCGTCACGCGGGCCGTGGCGCCGCGCACGCGCGTGGCGGGTTCGCCGGCCAGGCCGATTGATGTGCTTCCTTCGATGGCAGCCTAGCGAGTATCTCGATAGACCATGAGCCAAGCCGCTGTACGAGTTTCGGTTGATACGCCCTCTGTTGTGAGCTCGCCGGTCACGGTGCAGGAGCACGGCCGGCTCGACGCGCTGCAGCAGCGGGAGGTTCAAGGTTTCCTCGCCGGACTAGGGGCTGGCGGCGGTGGGGAGATGGATCCGCGTTGGCTCGACGTGCTGAGCGAGTCGATGGGGCATGAACCGCACGTGCTGATCGCGCGGCAGGGCGAGGGACCACTTCCGGGCGTCGTGGGATACCTGCCGCTGGCGCTGGTGAGCAGCCGGCTCTTCGGGCGATTCCTGGTGAGCCTGCCCTATGTCAACCGTGCGGGGGTGGCGGCGGCGAAGCCGGCCGCGACGGCGGCGCTCGTCGAGCGGGCGGTAACGCTGGCGGATCGGCTCGACGTGGATTACCTAGAGCTTCGCCAGTCTGACGAAGGCTTCGAGCATCCAGCGATCAACGCCAGGCGCGACGAGAAGGTCCGCATGGTGCTGGATCTGCCGGCGTCGGATGAGGCGCTGGACAAGGCGCTGGGGTCAAAGCTGCGCAGTCAGGTCCGCAAGGGCGAGAAGGCGGGGCTGTCGATCCGCTGGGGCGATTCTGCGGAACTGCTCGACGGTTTCTACCGCGTCTTCAGCCACAACATGCGCGACCTGGGCACGCCGGTTTATCCCCGGAAGCTGTTCGAGGCGATCCTGACGCATTTCCGGGGTGAGGCGGAGCTGGCCATCGTCGAGCACGAGGGACAGGCGGTGGCGGGGGCGATGTTGATGCACTATCCGGTGATGGGTGAGGGGGCGTTGACGGCGGTGCCCTCGGCGTCGTCGCTGCGGTCGAGCAACGCGATGGCGGCTAACATGTGGATGTACCGCCAGCTCCTGCGCCGGGCGATCGAACGCGGCAGCGGGGCGTTCGACTTCGGCCGGTCGAGCGTGGACTCGGGGACGTATCAGTTCAAGAAGCAGTGGGGGGCTGAGGCGCGGCCGACGACGTGGCTCTATCACGTGCGGCGGGGGGCCCCGACCCGTATGACGATCGGTGGGGCGGGCAACGCGTGGAAAATCGCCGCGTGGCAGAGGCTGCCCTTGTGGCTGAGTCGCTGGGCTGGCCCGTGGATCGTGCGCGGGATTCCTTGAGAAGCGTTGCGGCAAAAGAGAATAGCTGGCGTGCTGATTGTGGGCAGGCCGTCGTGCATCGACGCGACTAGAATGATCCATTGTGGGTGTTGACGGTCGTTCCATTTTTCGTGATTGTCATTGATTCACAGCTTTCGTGGCCAAACTCGCCACTCTCGCAGTAACGTTTGGTCACGTCGTCACGCAGGAAGATTGTGCAGTTGTAACCGCCGGCCGCATCGCCGCCGCTGAACTTAATCAGCATGGCGTCGCCTTTGGTCAGCACATGGACGTCGTCGGTGAAAACCTCCCGGATGCCCGACAAGGCTGTGCCGGTCAGGACAATCGTCCTGCCGGGGATCTGGATTCGGATTTCTCTGATCTGCCGGGCATCGGCCGGATCGTCTGAGCCCCAACGCCACTGGTACCACGATGGGTCGGAATCGAGAGCCGTGTCGGAGTTGGGATCAACGCTGTCGGGGGTCACCTCGACGGAGAGGATTTTGACCTCGGCGAAGCCCTTGTCGCTGATTCTCTCGACGCCGCCGATGAGGTTGGACCGCTGACAGGACGCCAACGCCACGATCACCAGGAGCAGGCAGGTGAGGGCGATCGCCTGGCGGTTCATAGTGGTTCTCCTGTCGGCTGGCGATGGGGCGTTGACGACGGAGTGAAGGGTGTCGCCTTGTACCCCCCGGCGGAGCCGGGGGCTGAAGCCTATTTTCCGCCACCGGCGGGGTTATTCGTCGGCGTCCTCATCCTCGTCGGCCAGGACGGCATCCTCGCCGCCATTGACGGGCGCCGCCGCGGTTACACCCTTCTTGTCCAGGACCTTGGCGCGGATCTCCTGGAAGAGCTCGGGGTTCTGCTTGAGGTACTGCTTGGCGTTCTCGCGGCCCTGGCCGATGCGGACCGAGCCGTAGCTGAACCACGCGCCGGACTTGTCGACGATGTTCTCGACCACGGCCATGTCCAGCAGGTCGCCCTCGGCGCTGATGCCCGAGTCGAACATGATGTCGAACTCAGCCTCGCGGAAGGGGGGGGCGATCTTGTTCTTGACCACGCGGGCGCGGACGTGGTTGCCGACGGAGACTTCGCCCTCCTTGATCGAGGCGGTGCGGCGGATGTCGATGCGGACCGAGGCGTAGAACTTCAGGGCCCGGCCGCCGGGGGTGGTCTCGGGGTTGCCGAACATCACGCCGATCTTCTCGCGGATCTGGTTGATGAAGATCACCGTGCAGCGTGACCGGCTGATGGCGCCGGTGAGCTTGCGCATGGCCTGGCTCATCAGGCGCGCTTGGAGGCCGACCTGGGCCTCGCCCATCTCGCCCTCGATCTCGGCCCGGGGGATGAGCGCAGCCACGGAGTCGATGACGATCACGTCCACGGCGTTGGAGCGGACGAGCATCTCGCAGATTTCCAGGGCCTGCTCGCCGGTGTCGGGCTGGCTGACCAGGAGGCTCTCGAGGTTGACGCCGAGGCGGCGGGCCCAGGAGGGGTCCAGGGCGTGCTCAGCGTCGATGAAGGCCGCCACGCCGCCGGCTTTTTGGGCGCTGGCGATGACGTGCAGGGCGAGGGTCGTCTTGCCGGAGGACTCCGGGCCGAAGATCTCGACGATGCGGCCGCGGGGGATGCCGCGCCCGCCCAGGGCGAGGTCCAGGCTCACCGCGCCGGTGGAGATGCCGGGGGGGACCTGGGAGGGGTCGTCGTTGAGGCGCATGATCGAGCCCTTGCCGAAGGATCGTTCGATCTGCGTGACCGCGCGGTCGAGGGCCTCCTGCCGGCCCGAATCGTCGGCGGGGCGGGGGGATGGGGAGACCTTGTCGGAGGGGGCGGAGGAACGGGATCTTGCCATGGAAGATTCTCGTGAAAGGCGTCGTGAGCCGTTGTTCGAGCCGTGGTTGGAAGGGGACTTGAGTTCGGATTCAGCCTCGATTGTCGCGGTTTTGGCCACCATAACGGACCTCCAGATAGGCGTCAATGTACGGTACCTGGTAGGATACAATCCGTTAGGTATTTGTCAAGTCATCTTTTTCAGGCGCTCGCCAGCCACTTGTAGAGGGTGGCGGGGGGCAGGTCGGGAGAGAGGGCTATGTCCATGCCAGTTGGGGGTTTGGCGCCCAGCACCGTGATCGCGGCGGCAGCGGCGAGGTAGCCCGAGCGGACAGCTCCTTCCATGGTCGCCGGCCAGCCGGTGTCGCACCAGTCGCCGGCCAGGAAGAGATTGGGGGTGCGGCCCGCGGCGGTGGGGCGGTAGGCGTCGGAGCCGGGGCTGGCGGAGAAGGTGGCGCGTTTTTCCTTGACCACCCGGCCATGAACGAGCTCCGCGGCCGCGGCCCTCGGGAAAGCGCGGGCGAGTTCGCACCGGGCCATGGCGAGGATCTCGTCGGCGGGCTTGTCGACCCAGTCGTGGGCGGCGCTGATGACGGCGTGGAGGTATTGCACCTTGGGCGCCGACTCGTCCGGCTGGCGGTCGTCGGGGTCAACCAGTCGGCAGCCCTTGTTGAAGACCCACTGCAAGGGGCTCTGGGTCAGGACGACGTGCGGCAGGTCCAGCACGGGCTGGCCGTCGGGGTGCGCGACCTCAAGGTGAACGCCGATGATCGGGCTTGGCTCGAGCTTGTCGAGGTGCTGCAGGCGAGCGTCGTCGGCCACGAGTTGCGGCGGGCAGAGCTTGGCCAGGCGGTCGTAAGGAAGAGCGCTGACGTAGGCGTCGGCGGTCCAGGGCTGCTGATCCTCGAGAATGACCCCGGTGATCCGTCCGTTCTCGTAACGCAGCTCGCTGGCGCTGGTGGCAAGCATCACCCGCCCGCCGGTCGCCTCGAGCGCCTGCTCGGCCGCGTCGTAGAGGCGGACCAGCGGGACAGACGCCAGGCCCATCACGAAGGCGTCGGCGTGGGCGAGGAAGCCCAGGCGGAAGACCTCGAGGGCGTAGCGGGCGCTGGCGCGGTCCATGGTCTGGTTGACGGCCCCGATGACCACCGGCCCCCAGAACTTCTCGACCGCCCCGGCGGGCTGGCCGTGGGCGGTGAGCCAGTCGGCGAAGCTCCGGTCGGCCCACTGCCGGGGGTCGCTGCGCATCACGGCCCGCATGCCCTGGGCGATGGCGAGCTTCTCGAAGAGCGAGAGGCTCGCAAAGCTCATCATCGCCCGCGTCAGGTGCAGCGGGGCGGCGACGTCGTCGGCCTCGAGGACGTCGAGGTGGCCTTGGCCGTCGAGGAAATGGAACCGACGGTGCCAGTGGATCAGGTGGTCCACGCGCAGGCGTCGGTAGAAATCCAGGAGATTCGTGCAGCACCCGAGCAGGACGTGCTGGCAGTTGTCCAGGACCTCGTGCGTCTCGGGGTCGGTGAAGCTCGTCGCCCGGCCGCCGAGGCGTTTACGCGTCTCGACGACGTTGACGCCCACGCCCGCCTCGGCCAGGCGGAGTGCGGCGGAGAGGCCGGCCAGGCCGCCGCCGAGGACAATGGCCGTCTTGCCGCTGGGCGGGGTGCTCGGCCGGCAGTCGTCGTCGGCGCGGCGGTGCGGGCGGGCGGGCCGCGCCGGAGCATGGCGTTTGGGCGCGGCGTCCTCGTAGGATCGCAGCACGGCCGCGACGGCGATGCCGACCTTGTGCAGACTGCTCAGGCGGATCCGCCGGCGGAGCATGCCGCGCGGGTCGGCGGCGATCTTCTCGAGCAGGCCGTGGTAGATCTTCATCAGGGCCCAGCTCGTGGATCGGCAGGCGGGCGTGAGGTGCGACTCGAGCTCGGACGAGAGTTGGTAATAGGCCTGGGCGCGGCGGATCTGGAAGGCCATCAGGCTGTCGAACCGCTCATCGGGGCGGTTGTGCAGGACCATGTGCAGGAAGGTCGCCTCGTCGAGGCCGAAGCGGACCAATTCATCGTGCGGCAGGTAGATGCGGTCGCGGCGGGCGTCCTCGACCAGGTCGCGGAGGATGTTGGTCAGTTGCAGGCCCACCCCGCGCTGCTCGGCCAGGCGGAGGGTGTCGTCGTCGCCCTCGAAGCCCCAGAGCCGCACGCAGGTCAGGCCGACGGTCGAGGCGACCTTGTAGCAGTAGTCGTAGAGCTCGTCGAAGTTGGTGTAGCGCGTCTTGACCTGGTCGAGCAGTTGGCCGGCGATCATTTCATCGAACGTGTCAGCGGGCAATACATACCCTCGGAAGGTGTCGGCGACGGCGGGCCAGATCTCCTGTCGGGCGAGCTTGCCCAGGGGCTCATCGCCGGCGTGACGGCCCTGGTGCAGGGCGTGGGTGAGGGTCTGAAAGTCGGCGAGTTCACGCTGTTTTTCGCTCATATCGCCGGGGCGGTCGGCGATGTCGTCGGCCCCGCGCATCCAGGCGTAGATGGCGAACATGGCCGACCGCTGAGCGGGGGGCGTCAGACGCAGGCCGTAGTAGAAATTCCTTGCACAGCGGCGCGTCAGCTCGCGGCAGCAAGTGTAGGAAGCCGCGACCGACGCGGGGCTGAGGTTGACCTTCCAGCCCATTGTTCCGCTGCCGGAACCCCCGGCAGATGGGATGGCGGTCAGCGTTGTCACGCCTTGCTCGTTCACGCCGCGCCTCCCGATCGGCCGGTCCGCCAGTTCGTGAACTTGCCCCAGATCGCGCGGAACATCAGGCTCAGCTTGTCGGGCTTGGTCAGCGAGGGACGCCGGGTCAGCGTGTCGTAGTCGAGCTTCTCGATCATGCGGAGGAGCGATTCCCCGCCGAGGGTGAAGAGTTCGATGTCGAGGCGGACGTCGGGGGCGAGCGTCGGCCAGAGTCCTCGGCCGCGTTCGAAGAGGGGCCAGGTGCGCTCGACGAGGTTCTGGAGCGTGGTGCGGTAGGCGGGGAGGATGCCGCGGATGCCGGCCGAGGAGGTTCGGCAGGATGACCCGCCGCAGCCGCAGCCCGGGCCGCGATCGACGTCGGCGTGCACGGCCTTGACCATCAGCTCGACGTCCAGGCCGCTTACAGCCGCCACGTCACGCGGGACGTAGACGCGGTCGCGCTCGATGATGTCGCGGCGGACGTCCTGCCAGAAGTTGGCCAGTTGCAGGGCGGTGCAGGTGGCGTCCGAGAGCTGCTGACGCTGGTCGTCGCGGTGGCCGCAGAGGTAGAGGACCAGCCGGCCCACGGGGTTGGCGCTGCGCGTGCAGTAGTCCAGGACCTGTTCCCAACTGGCGTAGCGCAGGACGGTCTGGTCCTGCACGAAGGCGTCCACCAAGTCGTCGAACGGCTTGCGGGGCAGGTCGTGTTTCTCGATCGTCGGCCGCAGGGCGACGAAGACGGGGTGGCGGGGGGTGCCGGCGTAGCAGAGGTCGATCTCGTGCTTCCACCAGTCCAGCAGGCGCAGGCTTTCCTGGGTGTCACCCGTCTCGTCGCCGAGGTCGTCGGCCCAGCGGCAGAAGGCGTAGACGTGCCTGAAGTCGTCACGCAGGCGTTTGGGCAGGAGCCAGGAGACGACGGTGAAGTTCTCGTAGTGATTCTTGGCCAGTTTCTGGGTGTAAGCGTCGGCCTGCTCGTAGGTCAGGGTCTGACAACGATCCGGGCCGAAGGTCTCAAGCTCGGGGAGGATGGCCGAAGGCATCTGGGCGAGTCAAAGCTCCGTGGAACCACCGTGAAAACCGGTCCAATACATGATCTTACCACGGCGACGCCGGCTTCGGTCCGCGCATGAAAAACCCGGGCGATCCGTGCCCGGGTCAAGTTGACGGCAGGGGGCCAATCACCCACGCGTCCTACGGCCGAATCTCGACGGTGCTCTGCCCGTCGACGAGCAGCTCCCAGACCCGCTCGATGTCGTCCGGCAGCAGGCGAACGCAGCCGAGGGACATCTGCCTGCCGATGGAGGTCGGGTCGATCGTGCCGTGCAGGCCGAAGCCGGTCTTGTCGCGGGTGCGGTCGTCGGCGCCCTCGAGGGCGAGCCAGTGCTCGCCGATGGGGTTGGCCGGGTCGTCCGGGGGGTAGTAGCGGTGGCTGTTGGGATCGGTCCAGCCGGGGTCGACGAGCTTGCCGCCGGGTTTGACCCGCCAGGAGCCGATGGGGGTCGAGTCGTCCTTGCCCAGGCCGACGGGGAAACTGGCGACGAAGACGCGCTGGCCGGCGGGGTTGTAGGCGTACAGGTCGATGCGGAAGTCGTGCTTGTGGACGATGGCGTGGACGGGGCCGCGGATCATCTTGATCTTCTGGCCGACGAACATGCGGTGGGGATCGACCTTGTTGATCCGCTGGAGCAACTGGTAGGTGATCTGGTACTTGGGCGCCAGGCGGGCCAGCACGTCGCCGGGCTGGATCACGTAGAGCTCGGCGATCGGATCGCCCGGGACGAACTTGGAGGAGAAGACCAGGTCCTTGTTGACGCTGTTGAGCGTGTCGCGGACGGTCTGGGCGTCGCGGGTGTCGAGCGGGGGATTGGCGGCGAAGAGCAATCGGCTGAGCGTCTCGCGGCCTTGCACGGCCTGGCCCTGCTCGATCTGGCGCATGCCCTGGCGGTAGGCCTCGGCGTTGGGCGAGGAGGAGGGGATGGTGGTGGGCATGCCCATGACGGGGGCCGAGGGTGTGGCCGGAGTGACGGACGGCGCGGGCGTGGGAGTCGGCGGGGTGTAAGTCGGTGTGGCGGGTGAGCCGGCCGCGGCCAGGGTGGTGTCGGCGCCTAAGGAGGCCGGGCTCGGGCGAGCGGCCGGCGCGTCGAGCGGGTCCTGGCCGAAGGTGATCGAGGGTGCGGGCGCGGCTGGTTTGGGCGCGGGCATGTCCGAGCCGGTGGCGAACCTCGGGGTGACGCTGGGGCTGACGGGCGAGAAGGCGGTCTGGGCCGGCTCGGCGGTGGTGAGCTTCGGCCCGGCGTCGGCCGCGACGAAGAAGCGGTAGCCGCCGACGACGCAGACGGCCGTGACGGCCATGACGATCCACGGCCGCATGTGCCGGCCGCGGTGCAGCGCCTTGGACGAGGCCATGTGGGTCGGACCCAGACGCGTTCGTTGCGAGGACAGGACCATGAGGCGTGCTCCGAGGCGATGGATCAGGGGTCGGGGGTTGGGGGCTGAGCCGGCGTGTCGTTCCCGGGAACATTTCCGGGGGTCTGCTGCTGGATCCAGGCCAGGAATTGGCTGATCCTCTGCTCGTACCCACGCTGGGTCGGCACGTAGTACTGTTTATCGACACCGAGGTAGTCCTGGGCGACAAAACCTCTGGGGTCATCGTGCGGGTAGACGTAGCCCTGGGCGTTGCCGAGTTGCTTGGCGCCCTTGTAGTGACCGTCGCGCAGGTGGCGGGGGACGGGGACCATGCGGTTGTTGCGAACATCGCTCATCGCCTCGCCGATGGCGGTGGTGGCGGAGTTCGACTTGGGCGCGGTGGCCATGTAGATCACGGCCTGGGCGAGGGTGAGCTGGGCCTCGGGCATGCCGATGCGCTCGACGACGTCGAAGGCGGCCGCGGCGACGAGCAGGGCCCGGGGGTCGGCGTTGCCGACGTCCTCGCTGGCGAGGATGGCGATGCGGCGGGCGATGAAGCGCGGGTCCTCGCCGGCGGCGAGCATGCGGGCGAGCCAGTAGATCGCGGCGTCCGGGTCCGAGCCGCGCATGGACTTGATCAGGGCGCTCGCCGCGTCGTAGTGCTGGTCGCCGGTGGGGTCATACACGACGGCCTTCTGCTGGATGGACTGCTCGGCGGTGGGCAGGTCGATGGTGATCGGATCGGTGGCCTTAGGCGCGGCGTGTGCGACGGGATCACCCGGGGACAGCACGTCAGCAGCACCCTCCTTGCCGCCGGAGAGCACGGCGATCTCCAGCGCCGACAGCGCTCGTCGTCCGTCGCCGTCGCAGATCTTCGCCCAGTGCTCCAGGGCGTCGTCGGTGATGGTGATCTCCAGCGTGCCGTAGCCGCGCTCGGGGTCGGTGATGGCTCGTTGGATGAGGGTGCGGACCTGTTCCGTCGTCAATGGCTCGAACTGGAAGATCTGCGATCGGCTGACCAGCGGGCTGTTGATGGCGAAAAAGGGGTTCTCGGTGGTGGCGCCGATGAGCGTGACGACGCCGCGCTCGACGTCCTCGAGCAGGACGTCCTGCTGGCTGCGCGAGAAGCGGTGGATCTCGTCGAGGAAGAAGATGGTGCGCGTGCCCGAGAGCTCGAGGCGTTTCTTGGCCTCGTCGAGAACGGCCCGGACCTCCTTGACGCCGATGCCCGCGGCGTTGGCCTGCTCGAAGTGCCGACGGGTGTGGGCGGCGATGACGCGGGCGAGGGTCGTCTTCCCGGTGCCGGGCGGGCCGTAGAAGATCACGCTCGTGAGGCGATCGGCCTCGAGCATCCGGCGCAGGAGTTTGCCCGGGCCGAGGATGTGGTCCTGGCCGAGGAATTCCTCGAGCGTTCGTGGCCGCATGCGTACGGCCAGCGGCTCGGCCGCCTGGCGGCGCGCGGCGCGCTGTGAGGCCCATAAATCCGTCATGACCTGATCATAGCAGAGCCCGTTCGGCCGATGGTCGGGTCGCGACGGGTGCCTGTCTTAAGACTTTCTTAATCAGGCCATCAATGTCTCTTTTATTGGAATCAGGTGAAGTCTTAAGTCTGTTTCAAGAACCCCCGATCCTCCGTACGTCAATCCACACACCTCGGCCCAGACCACGGCGGCCGCGGCGGGCGACTTGGGCATATCCACAGGAGATCCGACATGAGCTGGCTGCGATCCATGGGGCTGGGGACGAGAATCATCCTGCTGATGCTGGTGATCCTCGGCGTGGTGGTGACGGTCAACGCCGTCGTGTTCGTCACGGGGCATCGTCACAGCGCGGTCGACGCGATGGTCGAGAAGGCCGCGGGCTTCACCGCCGTGGCCGACGAGGCCAAGAATCACACGTCCAAGCTGCAGGAGCGGGGGGCGTTCGACCTGACGGCCCTGCTGGCTGACCTGGAGGCGGATCGCAAGGCCGGCCGGAACTACACCGACGCGAAGATCTTCGGCACCATCCCCGTGGTCGCCGGCTGGACCGCCGCCCGTGAGGCCGCCGAGCGCGAGCACATCGACTTCCGCATCACCGCCCACGAGGCCCGCAACCAGGCCAATGAGCCCCAGCCGGGCTCGTTCGAGGACAAGCTCTTGACCCAGCTCGAGGGCCAGGTCACCGCAGGCGGGTCTGACGCGGCCTACGCGATCGACGAGTCGACCAACTCGCTGCACTACATGCGCGGCATTCGCATCGAGGCGTCGTGCCTGATGTGCCACGGCGACCCGAAAAACTCGGCCAGCGGCGACGGCATGGACCCGCTGGGCTTCAAGATGGAGAACTGGCCGGTGGGCAAGCTCCACGGCACGTACCACGTGGTGATGCCCCTGAGCGTGGTCGACAAGCAGGTCGCCAGCTTCATCGGCTACGGCCTGCTGTGGAGCGTGCCGCTGGTGATCGCCGGCGTGGGGCTGTTCGTCTGGGTGTTGCGGCGGATCTTCAATCGGCCCGTCAACGCCCTGATCGAACGCATCAAGGACATCGCGCAGGGCGAGGGCGACCTGACCCAGCGTCTGACGATCACCAGCCAGGACGAGATCGGCCGGCTCGGCGGGTGGTTCAACCAGTTCGTGGCCAAGATCCACGACCTGATCGCCGAGATCTCCGGCGTGACCCGCGACGTGGCGAGCGCGTCGACCGAGATCGCCGCCTCGGCTGAGGAGCTGGCCGGGGGCATCTCCGAACAGAACCAGCAGATGACGCAGATCTCCGCAGCCGTGGAGGAGATGAGCTCCTCGATCATCGAGGTGGCCAAGAAGAGCGGCCAGGCCGCCCAGAACGCCGACGAATCGGGCAAGGTCGCGCAGGAGGGCGGCAAGGTCGTGCAGGAGACGATCCAGGGCATGACCAACATCGACCAGGCGGTGACCGCCAGCGCCGCGAGCGTGGCCGAGCTGGGCAAGCGCGGCGAGCAGATCGGCCAGATCATCGGCGTGATCAATGACATCGCCGACCAGACGAACCTTCTGGCCCTGAACGCCGCGATCGAGGCCGCCCGGGCCGGTGAGCACGGACGAGGCTTCGCCGTCGTGGCCGATGAGGTCCGCAAGCTGGCCGACCGGACGACCAAGGCCACCGAGGAGATCGCCACCTCCATCCAGGCCATCCAGCAGGAGACGACGCAGGCGGTGGACCGCATGAACTCCGGCACCGAACAGGTCAAGCAGGGCGTGAGCCGTGCGACCCAGGCCGGTCAGAGCCTGCAGAAGATCGTGTCCGGGGCCAAGGAAGTGGCCACGATGATCAGCTCCATCGCCGCTGCGGCCGAGGAGCAGTCCGCCGCGGCCGAGCAGGTGGCGAGGAACATCGAGTCGATCAGCGCTGTGACCCGTCAGGCCAGCGAGGGCACGCAGCAGGCGGCCGAGGCGTCGGCGGGGCTCTCGCGGACGGCGGAGCAGCTCCAGAAACTCGTGGGCCGGTTCAAGATCCACGAGCAGCCCGCGTCGGAGGTGCGCTCCGGTGGGCCCGGCAACCCGCCGGCCAAGCGGACGGCCGCGCTCGTTCAGGCCTGGAAGAAGAATCAGGCGGGCGCGGCAAACGCGAACGAATAATATTGTTGGGGGTGTGGTACGCCAGCGCCCGGCCCGGCCGGGCGTTTTTCATTGGTCGGGGCCGGTGGCCAGGGGGACCGAGGGCCGGGCCGGACCGCGTTAGAAAGCATAAGATGGAAGTCATGGCCGATCTTCCAGTCATGCTCAGGGTGCACGGCCGGCGGTGTGTCGTCGTGGGTGGGGGGGCGGTGGCGTTGCGCCGTGCCTCGGCCCTGCTGGCGGCCGGCGCCGACGTGACCGTCATCGCCCCGGAGGTCGACCCCCGGATTGCGCAACTGCCCTTGCACGTCGAGAAGCGAGCCTACGCTCCGGGGGACTTGGCCAACTGCCTCCTGGCCGTGGCGGCGACCGATGATCCGGCCGTCAACGAACGGATCGGCCGCGACGCCCGCGCCGCCGGGGCCCTGGTCAACCGGCCGGACGCTCCCGAGCAGGGGGATGTCCAGGTGCCCGCGCATCGCCAGGCCGGGCCGGTCACGCTGGCGGTGCACACCGGCGGGATCTCCGCCGCGGCCGCGGGGACGATCGCGGACGAGTGTCTGCACGCCCTGGACCCGGATTGGCCGCGTCTGCTCGAGCTGGCCGCCCCGCTCCGGGAGCAGATTCAGCGTAAGGTGACGGACGCGACGGATCGGCAGCGACGCCTGCGTGCCCTGACCGACGCGGCCGCGATGAAGGCGCTCAAGCATGGTGGCGTCGAAGCGGCTCAAGCCCACTGTCGGGCGGTGGCCGAAGGAAAGACAGGCGCCGGTGACGGGACGGAGAACGCCGCGACGCCTTAAACATCTCGCTTCACGAGGTGGAACCCCATGCAATCCTTGTCGACAACTATCTTGCTGGCGATCTTGGCGTTGCTGGCGGCCGGGGCCTCGGCCCTGGCGGCGCGGCGGTTGTGGCGCGGGGGCGCGGCCCAGCCGTGCGCGAGTTGGTGCCGTCGTCTGGCCATCGCGGCCGTGGCCGGCTCGGCGGGCGTGCTGGCGGGTCGCGTCTGGATGAGCCACGGATGGCACGTCATGCAGGCCCACGTCGACGGCCTCTTGCTGATGTCGGTGCTGTTCGGCTCGATCGTGATCTACCTGCAGGGGCAGTCGCGGCTGCCGGGCATCGGGGCGTTCGGGTATCCGGTGCTGACGATCCAGCTCGCATGGGCTGTCTGCGCCAGCCGGTGGAGCTATCACCTCTTCCAGTTCGACGCCCGGGGCGTGGCCGAGCTCTGGTCGGTGGCGCACCTGACGGCGGTCTACGGCAGCACGCTCTTTGTCGCGTTGGCCGCGATCGCGGGCGCGATGTATCTCCAGGCCGTTCGCCGGCTCCGCAGCGCACACCATCGCGGGCTCGTCCACGCCGACCCGGCTGAGTTGCCGGATCGGCCGGTGAGCCTCGAACGCATCGAGCGCGTCATCATCCGGGGCTCGGCGATCGGCTTCGCCCTGCTGACGCTGGCGCTGGCGTCGGGGCTGGTGATCCTGGCCGAGGACGCGGTCCATCAGTTCAACACCTGGTACATCGCCAAGATGGTCCTGAGCGTCTTGGCGTGGGCGATCTACGGGGTGCTCATGAATGTCCGCCACGCCTCGACCTTCCGCGGGGCGCGGGCGGCGTGGCTGAGCATCGTCGGGTTGGTGCTGATGCTCGCGACCTTGGCGCTGGTCTCGGCGATGACCCGGCCGCGCCTGGCCGACGCCCAGCCGTCGACGCCCATGATCCAGGCCGCGCAGGTCGAGGAGGGCCGGCCATGAGGATCGTCATGGTGGGCCTGAGCCATCGCACCGCCCCGGTCGCCGTGCGCGAGCGGCTGGCGATGACGCCGGAGCAGGTCGCCGCCTTCGCCGAGCAGATGCGTTCGCGCTGGTCCGTGGCGGAGGTGGTGGTGCTCTCGACGTGCAACCGGATGGAGCTCTACTTCGTCCGGCCGACCCACAGCCCGCCGAAGCTGACGGACGTGGTCGAGCTGCTGGCTGAGCTGCGCGGCGTCGACGCCAAGGAGCTGACGGCCTGCTGTGTGCAGCGCGAGCACCTCGAGGCGATGTCGCATCTCTTCCGCGTCGCCGGCGGGCTTGAGTCGATGGTCCTCGGCGAGCCGCAGATCCTCGGGCAGGTCCGCACGGCCTACGAGTCCGCTCGAACCCAGGGCACGGCCGGCCCGGCGCTGCACAAACTCTTCCAGCAGGCGCTGGCCACGGCCAAGAGCGTCCGGCACGAGACGGGCATCGACTCGGGCAGGATGTCCGTGGGCTCCGTGGCGGTCGACTTCGCCCGGCGAATCTTCGAGCGGTTCGACGACAAGGTGGTCCTGGGCATCGGCGCCGGGGCGATGGCCAAGCTCACGCTCAAGCACCTCCAATCGCTCAAACCCGCCAAGCTGTGGATCACCAACCGCACACAGGCCAATGCGCGGAACCTCGTCGAGAAGCTCGGCCATGACGAGGGGCCCGGCGCGGGTGTTCGGCCGTGGGAGGACCTGGACAACCTGCTGGTCGAGGCCGACGTGGTCGTGACCAGCACCGGTTCGCCCGAGGCGATCCTGACCGCGAAACGGTTCGAGACGATCGTCAAGCGCCGCCGCCGCCGGCCGATCTTCCTGGTCGATATCGCCGTCCCCCGCGACGTGGAGGAGGGCGTGGGGCAGCTGCCTAACGTCTACCTCTACAACATCGACGACCTTCAGCAGGTGGTGGATCAGACCGTCGCCCAGCGTAGCAGCCTGGTGCAGACGGCCGAGGCCAAGCTGGTCGAGGCGGCCCAGGCATGTCTCGACCAGATCGAGCAGCGGAACATCGGCCTCCTGGTCAAGGAGCTCGAGGAGCGTCTGGTGGCCATCGGTCAGGCTGAGCACGAACGCACGCTGCGCAAGTGGCTGGCACGCCAGCCCGGGAATCCCCAGGCCCAGGCAGATCCGAGCGTCCACGAGGCCCTGACCGAGCACACGCACCGGCTGATCCACAAGATCCTGCATCTGCCGCTCTCGCAGCTTCACCGCCAGCCGCGCCAGGCGTCGATGAGCTTTTACGCCACGGCTTTGCGCCTGCTGTTCGACCTGAGCGAGGAGCAGGCGGGCGAGGCGGAGGCGTTGCACGAAGAGGCCAAACCAAGCTCCGACGACACGAATCCTTAGGGGGAGGGAATCACTTTGTACGGCAGCCACCTATCCGTCGCCGGCGGCCTGCACCTGGCCCTGCTCGAGGCCCGGCGACTGGGCATGCAGTGCGTGCAGGTCTTTACCAAGAACCAGCGTCAGTGGAACGCCAAGCCGCTTGCCACCCCGGAAGTGGGACTCTGGCGCGAACACCTCAAGGCGACGGGCCTGCAATCGACCGTCAGCCACGACAGCTACCTCATCAACCTCGCCGCGCCGGACGGCCCGACGCGTGACAAATCCATGGCCGCGTTCCGTGACGAGATCGAACGCTGCGAGACGCTGGGCATCCCCTGGCTGGTGACGCACCCGGGGGCTCACCTGGGGCAGGGTGAGGAGGAGGGATTGCGACGGATCGTCGCGGCGCTCGACAAGCTGCACGCGGAGCTGCGGGGGTTCAGGACGGTGACGTGCCTGGAGGTGACGGCGGGCCAGGGCAGCACCCTGGGCCATCGGCTCGAGCATTTGGCGTGGATCATCGAGCATGCGAGCGAGCCGGGCCGGCTGGCCGTCTGCCTGGACACGGCGCACCTGCTGGCGGCGGGCTACGACCTGACCAGTGCCGTCGGGGCGAAGGGCGTCATCGACGAGATTGATCGCATCCTGGGCCTGGATCGCGTGAAGGTGCTGCACCTCAACGACTCGAAGGTCCCCCTGGGCAAGCGGGTCGACCGTCACGAGCACATCGGCCGGGGGTTCGTCGACGCCGGGGCCTGGGAGGTATTGCTGCGACATCCGGCCTTCCGGGACACGCCGAAAATCCTTGAGACGCCCAAGGGCAAGGACGAGAAGGGCCGCGACTGGGACACGGTGAACCTGAACATGCTCCACAAATTCGCCGCCCCCGGAAGCCCGAGGACGGCCGCGAGAAAGATGCCCGCGAAATCGACGAAGAAGACGACGAAGAAGAAGCCTACAGCCGCTGCTGCGCCGCGACGGTCTGGTCGCGCTCGGCGATCCGCCAGCGCAGGTGGTCGAGCACGTTCATGAAGTTGATGTAACTGTCGTAGGGCGACTCGTAGGGGTTGAAGTACTTGTGCACCGCCCCGTCGGCGAAGTACTTGGTGCACATGTAGTAAAAATGGTCGCTGGTGGTGAGCCGTCGCCAGTCTGCGAGCAGGGTCTGATCGCCACACTGCTTGACGGGGCCCTCGAGCTGATAGAGCTCGTGCAGGGCGTTGGACTGCATGGCATTACCCAGCCAGGCGGAGAGGTCGCGTTCGGTGTCGGCCCAGCTGATCATGTGGGGCGCGTCGTAGGTGTCCCCGGCGGGGAAGTCGGTCAGGCACTGGGAGGGGGTCTTGAAATCCAGGCCGGCCAGGTCGAGGACCTGGTGGGGGAGTTCCTCGAGGAAGGCGAGGATGCCGGTCTCGGGCCACTGGTGCTCGCCGAAGGTCTCGAAGTCCATGAAGAGGTTGAGGACCTGGGCGGTCCTGGGGTTCTTGCCGTTGGCGTCGAGGCAGGGGTCGAGCGCGCTCTGCCGGAGCCAGCCGGCGAACTTCTCGGCCGTCAGGGGGAAGCCGCTCCAGGAACGGTTCGAGAAGCGGAAGGCGATGTCGTCGCTGAGGCGATAGTTCTTCAAGAGCAGCTTGAGCGGTGATGCGCCCCCGGCCTCGGAAGGTGGGGCGGGCGATTGGTAAATCAGATTCGGCGAGCGTTTGCCCAGGAGCTGGTCCACGCCCTCGGTCAGGACGCCGAGGTACTTGCCTTTGGCCGCGAGGTGATTGGCCAGGTCGTTGCTGTAGATCAGCTCGGTGTTGCGGAAGACCTTGGGTGTCTGGCCGAAGAACTCGCGGATCATCCCGGCGTGCAGGTCGACCTGGGCGTCGAACTCGGCCGGCGAGTAAAGCAGGGCCAAGCTGTGGTGGTACGTCTCGGCCAGGAACTCGACGCAGCCGGTGGCGGCGAGCTTCTGGAACTCAGCGATCACTTCCGGGGCGTGCTGCTGGAGCTGCTCGATGATCGAACCGGTCAGGGAGAAGGCCACGCGGAACTTGCCCTTGTGCTTCTCGATGAGCCGGCCCAGCAGCTGGGTGGTGGGGAGGTAGCAGCGCTTGACGACCCGCTGGAGGATGCGGAGGTTGCGGTGGTCGTCGAAGTACTGGTCGTGCGCGTCAAAGACGCTGTACCGGCGGAGCCGGCAGGGCTGGTGGACCTGGAAGTAGAAGCAGACGGAGGCCATGCGGAGGTGATGGGGGCTAAGGATTGGGGGTTGGGGGCAGGCGGACCGGCCCGTGGGTTCCTAAGTTACGTGCCAGCAAGGCCGGCGATATACTACCCGACTCGGCCGCCCCCGGAAGTTCATCCGGGTCGTCGCGGCCGTCAATTCTATTATCGGAAGTCGAGCCCCCGGACCCGGAAATAGACCCATGGCCCACAGCAGCGAGATCCGAAAGCAGTTCATCGACTTCTTTGTCCGCAAGCACGGGCACACGGCTGTGCCGTCCTCGCCCGTGGTGCCGCACGGGGACGCCACGCTGCTGTTCACCAACGCGGGGATGAATCAGTTCAAGGACGTCTTCCTGGGCACGGGCGGCCGGGACTACACGCGGGCGGTGGACACGCAGAAGTGCATCCGGGCGGGGGGCAAGCACAACGACCTCGAGGACGTGGGGCGCGACACCTACCACCACACCTTCTTTGAGATGCTGGGCAACTGGTCGTTCGGCGATTACTTCAAGAAGGAGGCCATCGCCTGGGCCTGGGAGCTGCTCACCAAGGAATGGGGCATCGACAAAACCCGCCTGCACGCCACCGTCTTCGGCGGCGACCCGGCCGAGGGGCTCGAGCCCGACCACGAGGCGGCGGAACTCTGGAAGACCGTCACCGACATCGACCATTCGCACATCCACTTCGGCAACAAGAAGGACAACTTCTGGGAGATGGGCGAGTCGGGCCCCTGCGGACCCTGCTCGGAGATCCACATCGACCGCACGCCGGACAAGAGCGGCGGCAAGCTCGTCAACGCGGGCGACGCGCGGGTGATGGAGATCTGGAATCTGGTCTTCATCCAGTTTAATAGGGCTCCCGCCCCCGGAAGTGGACAACTGGGCAAACTGCATCCTTTGCCTGCTAAGCATGTCGACACGGGCATGGGGTTTGAGCGCATCTGCTCCGTCCTCCAGGGCAAGAGCTCGAACTACGACACGGACGTTTTCACGCCGATTTTCACGGCCATCCGCGACGTGACCAAGGCGCCGGCATACGGCGGCGTGCTCGAGAACCGCGTGGACATCGCCTACCGCGTGCTGGCGGATCACATCCGCTGCCTGACGTTCGCGATTACCGACGGCGCGGTCCCGAGTAACGAGGGTCGCGGGTACGTGCTTCGCCGCATTCTCAGGCGCGCCGTGCGGCACGGCCGCCAGACGCTGGGGATGAATGGGCCGTTCCTTTTCCAGCTTGTTCCGGCACTTGTGGCGAGCATGGGCGAGGCGTTCCCGGAACTTAAGCAGAACCCCCAGCACGTCATGGACGTGATCAAGGAAGAGGAGGAATCGTTCGGTAGGACCATCGACCGGGGGATTGAGCTCTGGTGGAAATATGCTGGGACGGCGTTGGCAGACCTTTTCATGCAGGAGCAGAAGGACCAGCCAGACGAAACAAGGCTCAACATCGGCTGGGGAGGGATTTTCCCTCGTCTCGACGCAGATGAGAGGCGTACTTACGAGGCCGAGGAAAGAAGGCTTCTCGAAGAAGAAGGTGTCCCTTCAGCTATTCGAGAAAGCTCAACTTTTAGGCTCTTTTCTTTAAACGATCCTGGAAACAACAGGAAAGAGTTTCGATTAGGTGATCTGACTCCGAGCTTGTTGAGGGAGATTGTTCGTGGGACACCTGTAATTAGTGGTAGAGGAGCCTTCAAGCTCCACGACACCTATGGGTTCCCGCTGGACCTGACGCAGGTCATGGCCGAAGAGCGCGGCATGACCGTCGACGTCGATGGTTTTGACAAGCTCATGGAGGAAGCCCGCGAGATCTCGCGCGGGACGGGCGGCGAAGTGGACATCGCCGCGAGCCTGCACACGCTCGCTCAGCAGGAGCAGTTCAAGGCCACGACGTTCCACGGCTACGAGGGCACGGAGCTTGAGCCGTTGACGACGATCCGCGTCTACGAGCTGCACGGAGCGGAGTTCAAGCCCGTCGACAAGGCCCCCCCCGGAAAGTGCGTGGCCGTGGTGCTCGACGAGACGGTGTTCTACGCCCAGGCGGGCGGGCAGGTCGGCGATATCGGCGTGATCCAGTCGCGATCGGGCTCGACGTTGCGCGTTACGGACACGCAGAAGGTCGGCGAGGTCTACTTCCACCTCGGCACGGTGGAGGACGCGCCCTTCTCCGCTTCGCCGGGCACGCCCAAGCCCCTCAAGCTCGACGTCGACCGGCAGCGCCGCTCGGCGATCATGGCCAATCACACCTCGACGCACCTGCTCAACCGGGCCCTGCGCGACCTGGTCAACGACCAGACGCAGCAGAAGGGCTCGCTCGTGGACGAGCAGAAGCTCCGCTTCGACTTCGCCCACGGGGCGGCCCTAACGCTCGAGCAGCTCGAGGCCGTGGAGAAGCAGGTCAACGCCGACATCGCGGCCGACCTGCCGGTCTATACCGACGTGGCTGAGCAGGGGCAGGCTCTCAAGATCAATGGGCTGCGGGCCGTGTTCGGTGAGAAATATCCGCCGAAAGTGCGCATCGTGTCGATCGGCTCGCCGGTGAAGGATCTTTTAAGTGAGCCGGCGAGCGATCGCTGGGCCAAGCTCTCGATCGAGTTCTGCGGCGGGACGCATCTGACCAAGACGGGCGACGCCGAGGGGTTGGTCATCGTCTCCGAGGAAGCCGTGGCCAAGGGTGTGCGACGCATCACGGCCCAGACCGGCCCGGTGGCTCATCAGACGCAGGCCCGCGCGGACATGCTGCTGTCGCGCGTGGCGGCGATTCGAGGGCTTCCGGGGGACAAGATCGAGGCGGCGCTGTCCGAGCTGACCGAGGCGATCGGCAAGGAATCGCTGCCCGCCATCGCCCGGGCGAAGCTGCGCGAGGGCGTCACCGAGCTCCAAAAGCAGCTCAAGGAGCAGAAGAAGCAGGAGTCCAAGGCCAGCGCCGGCGCGGCTGTCGACGTGGCCCGCCAGATCGCCGAGACAGCCGAGGGTGACATGATCGTGGCCGAGCTGCCCGGTGGCGCCGATGCCACGGCGCTGCGATCGGCCATGGACGTCATCCGGAAGAAACTTCCGGGGGCGGCGCTGCTGCTGGCGGGCGTCAGCGGCGAAGGGGCCGACGCGAAGGTGGCCATCATCGCGGCGGTACCTGCTGACAAGATCTCCCAGGGCCTCAAGGCCGGCGACTGGGTGAAGCAAACGGCCCAGGCGGCCGGCGGCTCCGGCGGCGGCAAGCCCGACATGGCCCAGGCCGGCGCGAAGGATCCGTCCAAACTTCCCGCGGCGCTGGAGGCCGCTCGTGCCTACGCTCAGCGCATCCTCGCCGCAGCCAAGACCTGATCGCGGCGTCCCATCTCGTCCCATGAATCTTCACGGACTCACGCCATGCGCATCCTCAACTTCGGCTCGCTGAACATCGACAAGGTCTTCCGCGTTGAGCAGATCGTCCAGCCCGGCCAGACCATCCCGACACGCAGCCTCCAGACCTTCGCCGGCGGCAAGGGGGCGAATCAGTCCGTCGCCCTGGCCCGCGCGGGCGCGAAGGTGAGTCACGCCGGGGGTGTCGGGCCCGACGGCGTCTGGCTGGTGGAGAAGCTCGCCGGGGCGGGCGTTGACACGCAATTCGTCCACGTCGGCCAGGACCCCTCCGGCACGGCCATCATCCAGGTCGACGACCACGCCCAGAACGCCATCTTCCTCTTCGCCGGCTCGAATCGGCAGATCACCCAAGAGCACATCGACCGCACGCTCGCCCAATTCGCGCCGGGCGATGTCCTACTGCTCCAGAACGAGATCAACGACGTGGGCTACCTCATCGAGCAGGGACACGCCAAGGGCCTGAAGGTCTGCCTGAACACCGCGCCCTTCGACGCCCAGGTGCCCGCTTATCCGCTGCACAAGCTCGACACGATCATCGCCAACGAGACCGAGGCGATGGGTCTGGTCGGCCCGTGCCCCGAGGCGGAGTTGGCCGACCGACTCGCCGCCAAGTTCCCGAAATCACAGGTGATCCTGACGCTCGGCACGCGCGGCGTGATCTATCGCTCGGATTCGCATCGCATCGAGGCGCCGGCCTACCGCGTCAAGGCGGTGGACACCACCGGGGCGGGGGACACGTTCATCGGTTTCTATCTTGCAGGAAGAGCGGCGGGCAAGACGGTGGCGGAGTCGCTCCAGCAGGGCGCCATGGCGGCGGCCATCTGCGTCACCCGTCCCGGGGCGATCGACTCGATCCCGACGCTGGCGGAGGTCGAGGCGTTTGGGCACGCATAGAGATTGCGGATCGTCAAGGCATAAGACATCAATACATTCACCACGGAGGACACGGAGATCACGGAGGCGATCCAAAATCTATTTGATTGGATTGGCTCTGTCTCTCTTCTCCGTGTCCTCCGTGTTCTCCGTGGTGAAATGTCTTCTTGGATTCACTTCACCGCCGGGACCTGCAGCACGCCCATGATGAGCAGGGCGGCGAACAGGCCCGCGAGGATCAGGCGGTACCAGCCGAAGGGCGCCAGGCCGTGGCGGTTGAGGAAGCTGACGAACCATTTGACGGCCAGGGCCGCGGAGATCGTCGCCGCGACGACTCCGATCACGATCGGCAGCGGGCCGATCTGCTCGTACATGTCGCGGCCGTCCTTGAGGCCCTTGTAGCCCGTGGCGGCGGTGAGGGTGATCAATCCAAGCAGGAACGTGAACTCCGCCGCGGCGCGCGGACGCAGGCCCACGAGCAGGGCGGCGACGATGCACATCATCGACCGGCTCGTCCCGGGCCACATCGCCACGCACTGGGCCAGGCCGATGAAGGCCGCCGCCCGCCACGACAAACTGTCGATCTCCTTGCCCGCGTCGGGGGAGCGTTTGCCCGTCGGACTGTAGGCTACCCACAACATCAGGACCGCCCCGGCGAAGAGGGCGATGACCACCGGCCAGGGGCCGTTGAGGTGCTCCTCGATCTTCTTGTCCAGCAGCAGGCCCAGCACGGCCGCGGGCATGAAGGCGATGAGCAGATTGATCGCCAGCTTCCGTCCTGCGGCGTCACGACCGAGCAGGCCACGGATCATCTGGCCGACGCGCTGACGGTAGAGCCCCAGCACGGCCAGGATCGCGCCGGCCTGAATGACGATGTTGAACGAGAACGTCGCCGCCCAGCGATGCGCTTCACTGGACAGGCCCAGCAGCCAGGCGGCGAGAATCAGGTGACCCGTCGAGCTGACGGGCAGGTATTCGGTGACGCCTTCGACGATGCCCAGGATCAACGCTTCCCACCAGGTCATGTGCCATCCTTCAATGCAGGGGTCCAGAGTGTATCGGCAGGCGGGGGGTGCTTAGACTCTTGAACAGACGGCAGGGGGTAGCCTTGACAGGCCGGGATGTGTATCATCCATTTATCCGGATGGATGGATGATTATGTGGCGGCCGTAAACGCGAAAGAGTGGAACAAACGTATGAGCCGATTTATCAAAGAGTTAGATAAGCGCGTGCTGGTCTTCGACGGGGCCATGGGCACGAGCATCCACAAGCTCGACCTGTCCGTGGACAAGGACTACCTCGGCCGGGAGAACTGCACGGAGATCCTGGTCAAGACCCGGCCGGAGCTGATCCAGGCGATCCACGAGTCGTTCCTTGAGGCGGGGTCGGACATCGTCGAGACGGACACCTTCGGGGCCAACAAGCTGGTGTTCGCTGAGTTCGACCTGGTGGATCAGACCTATGCGCTGAACAAGACGGCGGCGGAGGTGGCGCGGGCAGCGTGTGCGAAGTTCACTTCCGGGGGGCGGCCTCGTTTTGTGGCAGGATCGATCGGGCCGGGGACGCGCCTGATCACGCTCGGGCAGACGAGCTGGGACGCCATGCTCGACAGCTACCGCGAGCAGGTGCGCGGGCTGATCGACGGCGGCGTCGACGTGTTGCTCATCGAGACGGCCCAGGACCTGTTGCAGGTCAAGTGCGCCATCTCCGCGTGCCTGGCGGCGCTCGAGGACAAGGGCAAGACGCACCGCGATATCCCGATCATGGCCCAGGTGACGATCGAGACGACCGGGACGATGCTCCTGGGCACGGAGATCGCCGCTGCGGCGTCGGCGCTGGCGGGGTATCCCATCCTGTCGCTGGGGATCAACTGCGCCACCGGGCCGGTCGAGATGGCGGAGCATGTGCGGTGGCTCGGCGCGAACTGGCCGCGCCACATCAGCGTGCAGCCCAACGCGGGCCTGCCGGCGCTGGTCAATGGGCGGACGGAGTTCCCGCTGGGTCCCGTGCCGTTCGCCGAGAAATTGGCAGGGTTCGCGAAGGAAGCCCGCCTGAGCATGGTGGGGGGGTGCTGCGGCACGACGCCGGAGCACATCGCCGCGCTGGCGAAGTTGATTGAGACGTCTGCATACCAACCCCGCATTGCCATGCGGGGCTCAGGCGTGTCGCTCAAGGCCGCGTGCACGTCACTTTATTCAGCGGTCGATTACCGGCAGGACACGTCGATCCTCAACGTCGGCGAGCGGACGAACTCGTCGGGCTCGAAGAAATTCCGCCAGCTCCTCGAGGCGGAGCAGTGGGACGAGATGATCAGCCTGGCCCGCGAGCAGCTCCGCGAGGGCTCGCACGTGATCGACGTCAACGTCGACTACGCCGGTCGGGACGGGGCCAAGGACATGGCCGAGCTGGTCCACCGGCTCGTCCGGCAGGTCAACGCACCGCTGATGCTCGACTCGACGCAGGTGGCCACGCTCGAGGCGGGCCTCAAGCAGGCGGGCGGCAAGTGCATCATCAACTCGGCCAACCTCGAGAACGGCGAAGAAAAGTTCGGCCGGATGTGCGAACTGGCCAAGCGGTTCAACGCCGCGTTGGTGCTCGGGACGATCGACGAGGACCCGGACGAGGCCATGGCCCGCACGGAAGAGCGAAAGATCGCCATCGCCCAGCGGATGTTCAGGCTCGCGACCGAGAAGCACGGCATGGCCGCGGAGGATCTGTTCTTCGATCCGCTGGTGCTGCCGATCTCGACGGGCATGGAGAAAGACCGTCGCAGCGCCCTCGAGACGATCGCCGGCGTGCGGCGCATCGCTAAGGAGCTGCCACGATGTCAGACCGTCGTGGGGCTGTCGAACGTCAGCTTCGGCCTCAAGCCCGCAGCGCGGCAGGTGCTCAACAGCGTCTTTCTGCACGAACTCATCGAGGCGGGACTGACGTCGGCCATTCTGCACGTGACCAAGATCCTGCCGCAGGGCAAGATCCCGGCCGAGCAGTGGGATGCGGCCCTGGATCTCATTTACAACCGTCCCCCGCAGGCCCCCGTCACGTTGCGCGACGGCAGCTTGACAGAAGATCCGTTGCAGCGATTCATTGATCTTTTCCCCGACGGCGATGCCGAGCAGGAGGCCAAGACGTCCATCGAGACGCTGCCCCTGGAGGAGCGCCTGCGTCGCCACATCATCGACGGTGAGAAGAAGCACCTTTCCGAGACGCTCGAGGAGGCCCGCCAGAAGTACCCCCCGCTGGCGATTATCAACGATCACCTGCTCGACGGCATGAAGGTCGTCGGCGAGCTGTTCGGCTCGGGGCGGATGCAACTGCCGTTCGTGCTCCAGTCGGCCGAGGTGATGAAGATGGCTGTGGCCCACCTCGAGCCCTTCATGGACAAGGTCGCCGGCCAGACCAAGGGCTCGATCGTCCTGGCCACGGTCAAGGGCGACGTGCACGACATCGGCAAGAACCTGGTGGACATCATCCTGACCAACAACGGCTACACGGTGCACAACCTGGGCATCAAGCAGCCGATCGCCGACATCATCAAGAAGTGGCGCGAGACCGGGGCCGACGCCATCGGGCTGTCGGGCCTGCTGGTCAAGAGCGTCAACGTGATGGAGGAGAACCTCGTTGAGCTCAGCGCCCAGGGCGTGACGGTCCCCGTGCTGCTCGGCGGGGCGGCGTTGTCGCGGCATTACGCCGAGGGGCACCTGCGATCGACGTACAAGGGCAAGGTGTACTACGGGCAGGACGCCTTTGACGGTCTGCGGATCATGGAGCACCTGGCCCAGAAGAAGGCCGGCGTGCTCGACACAGAGATCGAAACGCGGCTGAACAAACGCGCCGCCGCGGAGAAGGCCATCGAGGCCTCGGCGGCCAAGCGGGCGGCCAGTGGGGTCGCCGTGGCCGAGCGGGAGGAGCCGCATCACGTGGAGCGTGTGGACGTGCCCACGCCGCCGTTCTGGGGCGATCGCGTGGTCGAGTCCGTGCCGCTGGACAACATCTATCCGTTCATCAACACCATCGCCCTTTTCCGGGGGCAGTGGCAGTTCAAGAAGGGCCGGCTGACCGACGCGGAGTACGAGCGCGAGCTTGCCGAGAAGGTTCAGCCGCTCTTCGAGGATTTGAAGAAGCGCTGCCGGGACGAAAACATCCTCCAACCCAAGGTCGTCTACGGCTACTACCCCTGCAACAGCGACGGCGATGACGTGGTGGTCTTCGATCCCGTTGATCAGGGCAAGGAGATTGAGCGATTCACCTTCCCCCGCCAGGCCACAGGCAAGCGGCAGTGCATCAGCGATTTCTTCCGGCCCGTGGGCGAGGGAAAGCGCGACGTGATCGGCCTCAGCTGCGTCACGATGGGCCCGCGCGTCAGCGTCATCACGCACGAGCTGTTCGCCGCGGACAAATACCAGGAATACCTCTACCTTCACGGCATGGGCGTCGAGAGCGCCGAGGGGCTGGCGGAGCTGTGGCACAAGCGGATGCGGCAGGAGTTGGGCGTGGCCGGCGACGACGCCCCGGACATCCGCCAGCTTTTCACGCAGCATTACCGCGGCAGCCGGTACAGCTTCGGCTACCCGGCCTGCCCGGAGATGAGCGACCAGGAGAAGCTCTTCAGGTTGCTTCGCCCGCAGCGGATCGGCTGCGAGCTTACGGAGAACTGGCAGATTGACCCCGAGCAGTCGACCAGCGCCCTGGTCGTGCACCACCCGAGCGCGAAATACTTCAATGTCTGATGATGGACTCTGGGCCTCTCGGTGAGATAACGTTCTCGTCGGCGCGATCGCAGCGCCGCGGAACCCTCATCGAAAGGAACAACCATGCTCGGACGTCGGCTTCATCGTGGGTCGGTGGCGACGATCTTCACGGCCGTGGTCCTGGTGGCGGGCGGGCTGACCGCCGTCGCCCAGTCGTCGGCCATGGATGGCGGCCCGGTCATCTACGATCTCGACCCCATGCACGCGTCGATCTATTTCCGCATCGAGCACCTGGGCGTGAGCTACGTCTACGGCCGGTTCAACGACATGGCCGGGCGGATCGAGCTGGCTCCGGATGGCAAGACGCTCACCGGGCTCAAGATCGTCGTCCAGACCGCAAGCGTCGACACCGGCGTCGAGAAGCGCGACGCGCACCTGCGCACGCCGGACTTCTTCGACGCCGAGACGTTCCCCCAGATCACCTTTGAGTGCCAGCAGGTCACGCCCGTCGAGGAAATGCCCGACACTTACACGGTGGCCGGCACGATGACGCTCCATGGCATGTCTAAACCGCTGACCGTCACCCTCAAGAAGGTCGGGCAGGCCATGACGCCTGGCCCCAACGGCAAGGAGCGCGTCGGCTTCGCCACCGAGTTCACCATCAAGCGCAGCGAGTTCGGCATGGACAAGATGGTGGGGCCCGTCGGCGACGACGTGGACATGATGATCAGCTTCGAGGGCGTCAAGGCCGAAGCCGCCCAGCACTGAAGCCATCACGCCGCTCAGCCGACGGCCAGTGCAATAAATTGACCCCTGCCGACAAGGGTTTGACCTTGTAACCCGTGGGCCGAGCGGGCACGATGTCCCACGTCAGCCGATCCATCCCCGGCTGACGAAGGAGCAACCCGTGCCCAAACTCGCCATCAACGGCGGCCCACGTCTTGTCCCCGAAGCGGCGATCCGGCCCTGGCCGCCCATCGACGAAGTCGATCGCGCCTACGTCCTGGCCTCGCTCGAGAGCCCCAAGCACGCCTTCGGTCCCGAGTGCCGCAAACTCCAGGAGGAGTTCGCCGCCTGGAACGGCATCCGGCACGTCATCACCACCAACAGCGGCACGGCCGCCCTGCACATGGCCGTGGCGGCCGTCGGGTGCTCGGCCGGCGATCACGTGTTGGTCACCGCTTACTCCTGGTCCAGCAGCGCCACCTGCATCCTGCACCACAACGCCATCCCGGTGTTCGTCGATATCGACTACGCCACAATGAACATCGACCCCCGGAAGATTGAGCAGGCGATCACGCCGCACACCAAGGCGATCATTGTGGTGCACCTCCACGGGTTGGCGGTGGACATGGACGCCGTGATGGCCATCGCCAAGAAGCACAACCTCATGGTGATCGAGGACGCTTGCCAGGCCCACGGGGCGACTTTCCGGGGCAAGAAGGTTGGCACGTTCGGCCACTGCGCGGCCTTCAGCCTCAACGCCAACAAGTGCCTCTGCGGCGGCGAGGGCGGGCTGTTCGTGACCCACGATGCCGAGATCCACCAGAAGGCCCTGCAGATCTGGTCCTTCGGCGAGACACGCACGCCCAGCGAGGACCGCGACTACCACGCCTACGCCCTGGGCTGGATGTACCGCAACGACGACCTGGGCGCCGCCTTCGCCCGGGCCCAACTGACCAAGCTCGACGGCTACATCGAGAACCAGCGACGGAACGCCCGCGTGTTCCTCGATGAGCTCAAGGGTGTCGAGGGCTTCACGCTCCCCTTCGTGCCGGCCGGGCACGAGCACAACTGGTACAACCTCAACCTTCGCATCAAACCCGAGCACTTCGGCCTCGACCCCAAGCCCGACGGCGGGGAGAACTCGGCGAGGATCTCGGCCGTGCGCGACAAGATCCTCAAGGCCCTCGAGGCCGAGGGGGTGCAGACCTTCATGTGGCAGCGCTTCATCCTGCCGGCCATGACCGTCTTCCAGGCCAAGAACGCCTACGGCCACGGCTGCCCCTGGACACTTCCCTACACCGGGCCGGTGGACTACGACATCCACCAATTCCCCATGGCCCAAGCCCACACCGATCGGCACCTGTGCTTCGCCACTCCGCTGCGCTCGCCCAACGGGACGGACGTCGCCAAACTCACCGCCCAGGGCATCCGCAAGGTCTTCGAGAACATCAAGGAACTCAAGCTCGAGTCGCTGGTCGACACGGGCGCCTCAGCGTGAGCTCACCCAACGAAGGCGAAGGACATGACACTGCGAGCAGGTTTCGGCGCGGCGGACATCTCCCCCGAGCTTGGCACGGAGAAGCTGGCCTGGAGCGAGCCGATCCGCGTCGAGAAGATCGTCGAGCCCATCGGGGCCCACGCCCTGGTCCTCGACGATGGACGGACGCGGCTGGGGTTCGTGTCGGTGGATCTGGCGTCCGTGCCTGACCAGGTCGTGTCGCTGAGCCGGGAGCTGGCGGCGGACCTGGTGCCGGCCGAGGGGCTGCTCATCGCCGCGACGCACAACCATGCCGCCCCGGGCTTCCACTGGTACACGCCTGCCCCGGGAGTGAAGATCTATGAGCCGAGCTTCGTCGCCGGGCGCATCCGCGACGCGTTGGCCCAGGCGGTGGCGGCGCTCGAGCCGGCCCAACTCGGCGTCGGATCGGGCGTGGAGGGGCGCATTTCCTTCATCCGCCGCTGCATCATGCTCGACGGCACGGTCAAGACGCAGCCGCGGCCCGGCGATCCAGACATCCGCTGTGAGGAGAGCGTGATCGATCCCGAGGTCGGCGTTGTCGGCGTCAAGGTCGGCGGTCAATGGCGGGGCGCGATCGTCAACTTCGCCCTGCACCCGACGCAGTTCGGCGGCGACAGCACCGTCCGGCCCGGCTACCCCGGTGAGCTGGCCAAGGCTCTGCGTGATAAGTTCGGACCGCAGTTCCGCACGGTCTTCCTCAACGGCGCGGCCGGCGACGTGCATGCGCAGGATCGGCTGAACCCTCATGTCGGGGAGGATGCGACGAAGATTGGCCAGTGCCTGGCGCAGACCGCTGCCGCTGTGCTTGGATCGTTGACGGTGACGGATGATCTGATGCTTGGCTCGCAGGTCAAGTGTCTCGTTGTCCCCTGGCGTGATCCAGACGCCCCGCCGATCGGCCCGCCCGGGCAGTTTTACCACCCGCCCGAGATCCGCCGTCAGATGGAAGACCACCTGCGCCAGGCCCGCGCCAGCTCGTCCGGCCAGGACTATCCCGTTCAGCGCCTGACGCTCGGCGACAGGGTCGCGCTGATCGCCGCGCCGGGCGAGCTCTTCAGTGAGCTGGGCCTGCGGATCAAGCTCGCGTCATCGTTCCCACGCACCTACGTCGTGGCCTACGCCAACGGCTCGGCCGGCTACATCCCGACGCTCGCGGCCCATCGGCGCGGCGGGTACGAGTGCAGCCTGGGCGTCAACCGCCTGGCCCCCCAGGCGGGGGACGTGATCGTCGACGCAGCCATCGACCTACTCAGGCGAGATCCGCGAGACTGATGCGAGGTCGGCGCGTCATGGGCATGCAGTGTTTTGGAGTGGGCGCGCGGTGGTGTGTGTGGCAAAATGGAGGGCCTTGCGAGGAGGTCCGAAGATGACGAACATTGCCTCCGTGCACTTCCGTCAGGCCCAGACCGATGATCTGCCGGGTGTTCTGGCCCTTTACCGTCATCTGCTTCAGCAGGACGCGCCTCTGGACGACCATCTCGGCCAGCAGGTCTGGCGGCGCATCCTGGATGACCCGGATCACTACCTTCTGATCGGCGAGCTTGACCGCCGGTCTGTCGCCTGCTGCACGTTGGTTATCGTGCCCAACCTGACACGCGGCGGTCGA
>JADZET010000121.1 GCA_020850375.1 Phycisphaeraceae bacterium
GGCCACCCGCTTCCGCCGCCTGGCCAAGGACTACGAACGCCTGCCGACCACCGTCGCCGCCCTGCACTGGGTCGTCTTCGCCTGCCTCATGCTCGTTCAGATGTTCTCAAGTGCATAACACGCTCTAAGCGCGGAGGAGATCGCGAATCGGATCTCAAAATCACTCAGCGAAAGCGTCATCATCAAGCGGATCAGGGCCATGGTCCGCAAGGGCCTGCCGATCGAGCACTCACGCACGCACGGCTACTACCGCAAAGATGCACCCCCACCAGGGATGTCGGAGGGATGTCGCGCTCCTATCGCGGGGATTCAAAAACTGTCTCCTTCGTGCAACACTCCTTCCATCACACCAATCTTCGCCCTCGAGGACTCCCATGCAGTTCCAGACTCTTCCCATCACCCAAATCAACCCCGCCACGTACAACCCACGCGTGGATCTTCAGCCCGGCGACCCGCGCTATGACCGGTTGGCCAAGAGCATCGATGAGTTCGGCCTGGTTGAGCCCTTGGTTTGGAACCAGCGGTCGGGCAACCTCGTTGGCGGTCACCAGCGGCTTAAGATCCTCGTGGCCCGTGGCGATACCGAGGTCCAGGTGGTCGCGGTGGACCTGCCGCCCGAGCGGGAAAAAGCCCTCAACCTGGCCCTGAACAAGATCCAGGGCGACTGGGACCTGCAGAAGCTGAACGACCTTTTGCAGGAACTGATTCAGATCCCTGACCTGGACCTGGAACTCACCGGATTCGACCTGGATGAGAGCCAGGACATCCTGGCCGAGGTACTCGACGGTGCGGGGATCGGTAGGGGGGAGGAGTTTGACGTCGAGGCGGAGCTAGCGGCTGCGGGACCTGTGGTGACCAAGCCCGGCGATCTGCTTGTGCTGGGCGTGGATCCTGCTCGTCAACACCGGCTGCTTTGCGGCGACTGCACGGACGCCGCGCAGGTTCGCCGGTTGATGGATGGCCAGTTGGCGGCCCTGTTCGCCACCGACCCGCCCTATTTGGTGGACTACGACGGGACGAACCACCCCGGGTCGAAGCAGGCCAAGACCAGGCGTGGCGCCCTTAAGGACGGGTCAGCCAGCCATGGCGTGACCTGGGACGACGCCAGCGCCAACCCCGACCTCTACGACCGTTTTGTGCGGGCTGCCGTTGCCGAGGCCATTGCCTCGCACGCCGCCTGGTACTGCTGGCACGCCTCGCGCCGTCAGGCCATGCTCGAGCAGGCCTGGAACATCCACGGCGCCTTCGTCCACACCCAGATCATCTGGGTCAAGAACCGCGCTGTGCCGACGCGCGCATGGTACTTCTGGCAGCACGAGCCCTGCCTGATGGGTTGGCTCAAGGGGCATATGCCGCGCCGCGTCGATAAGCGGCATCTCTCGACGGTCTGGAGCTTCGACACATTGTCCAACGGAGCTGAGCGGCCGGACCATCCCACGCCCAAACCGCCTGAACTCTTTGAGATCCCCCTGCGTCAGCACACCCGGCCGGGTGAGATTGCCTATGAGCCATTTGCCGGTTCAGGCACCCAGTTCATCGCGGCCGAGCGCCTGGGCCGGCGGTGCTATGGCCTGGAGATCAGCCCGCGCTACTGCGACCTGATCGTCCGGCGGTACATCGCCTTTGTCGGAGAGTATGCCGTGCCCCCGGAAGTGGCGGCTCGCTACCGTCGACGTGACGTGAGAGTGACCCGTAAACGTCGCGGCGGTGGCGATCCAACCCCGCACCCCCTGGCCTCACTGGCCTCATCCGACGCCAACCGAGGAGGATCGCATCATGAAGCGCCTTAAACTCATCGAAGCCGCCGCGCCCGAGCGGGGCGCTCTGGCCATCCTCAAGGACCTGAGACAGGGGACAGGCAATCCCCGTGATTTATCCACCCAGGACCGGCGTCTCTGCGTCATGCACCTGGGCACCGAGGGTCTTTCGATTGCCGAGATCGCCAAAATCCTCGACGTGAGCGAGAGGACCATCCACCGCGACCGCAGGGTCAACCAGGAAGAGAATGCCCTGCAACACGATCCTCGTCTGGCCGGACTCATGGCCGGACGGCTCGTGGCCGAGGCGGATTTGGTTATGCAGCGGATCCGTCGGGTCACACGCGACGCCAAGACGCTTCCCGCCGTGAAGGTTGAGGGTGAAAAGGCCTGCTTCGACGTCGTCGATCGCCTGGTGGCGCGCTTGCAGTTCCTGGGCTATTTGCCGACCGCGGCCCAGCGATTTGAGGCTGACATCCGTCAGACCTCGGAGTTGATCCCCGGCTACGACCAACTCCATGAGGAGGTCGATAACCTCCTGGTGATCGCTCGCCGTGAGGGCAACGCTCTCCAGATCGAACACATCCAGGAACTGTCGAAACGGCTCAACCAGGCTGAACTTGTCGAACAGGTCCAGGAGACCAAGGCAATCTTGACGTCTGGGCCGGGAGAGGCGCCATGACCATCCGGCTCGACTATAGGCCAATCCTCGTCCAGGAACTAACCCGACGGCGTCGCCTGCTCGCCGAGGAGTCACCCCAGGCCTTTGCGCAGACGTACCTACGTCACCATTTCGTTCTGCCGCCGTCGCGGATGCACGAAGAGATCTTTGCCCTGTTGGCCCAGGCCACAAAAGAGCGGGCCATGAAGCTGGCCATCGCCGCCCCGCGCGGGCACGCCAAGACCACCGTCGTCAGCTTCGCCTATGTCCTGTGGTCGATGCTCACCGGCCGTGAACCCTTCGTACTGCTGATCTCGGCCACGAGCGAGCAGGCGGGCCAGTTGCTGATGAACGTCCGGCGGGAATTGACGGACAACGAAAGACTCCTCCAGGACTACCCCGAGATCTGCCTGCCCCTGCGGCAGGGCCGCGGGCCCGTGATCGCCAAGGCCCATCACCTGGTCCTGCCCAACGACACCTGCTTGCGTGTCCTGGGCTCGGGTCAGGGCCTGCGTGGCATGAAGCACCGCCAGAATCGGCCGAGCTTGATAATCTGCGATGACCTTGAGGACCTGGAGCAGGCCCAGTCCGAGGAACTACGCCAAAAGCTCCTCCACTGGCTGACCAGCACGCTGCTCAAGGCCGGCCAACCCCAAACCAACATCATCGTCGCCGGCACGGTGCTGCACCACGACTCGCTGCTGGCCCAGATGACCCACACCCGCCCACGCCGCGATCAGCTTGGCGGCTGGCGGAGTCGAGTGTACCAAGCTGTTGAATCCTTCAGCATCCGCCCCGAACTCTGGCAGCAATGGGAGCAAATCCGCATCGGAGAACAGGAACACGAAGGCCAATCCGGCCCAGCCGCATCGGAAGCTTTCTTCCAGGCCAACCAGGCCGCCATGCTCGAGGGAACCCGCGTCCTCTGGCCGGAGCTTGAGGATTATGCCAAGCTCATGGCCATGCGCGTCGACGAAGGGTACACCGTCTTTCAGACCGAGAAGCAGAACCAGCCGCTCGACCCGAGCTGTTGCGTCTTTAGGCGTGAACTGTTCCGTTACTGGGATGACCCCACGCCAGACCGAGGCGCTCAACCCTATTATGCCGACGTAGCGGAGCTGATCTCGGCGCTAGATTACCACGCCAGGTTCTATGGAGCCTGCGACCCTAGCTTGGGCAAGCGTAACCTCCAAGGCGACTATGGCGCCATCATCACCCTCGTCAAACACAAAGAAACCAACGTCCTGTACGTCATTGACGCGGACATCGCCAAACGCAGCCCCGATGAACTGATCGAGCGGATCATCCAGCAGCGACGCATCTACGACTTCGACCGCTTCGCCATCGAGACCAACCATTTCCAGGAGTTGCTGGCCGATCAACTCAAGCGACGTGCGGAGGCGGCGGGGTTTTACCTCCACCTCGAAAAGATCACCGCTCGAGCCAACAAGCGAGCCCGCATCGAGGGCCTCGAGCCCCTGATCGCTCAGGGCATGATCCGCTTCTCCCGCCGGCACACGCTCTTGCTCGATCAACTCTTCCAGTTCCCCTTGGCCAAACACGACGACGGCCCCGACGCCCTGGAGATGGCCGTCAACGCGGCCATTCGGCCAATACCGACCATCCAGGAAATCTCGCTAATGGCCTAAGCCTCTTGATGCTGTCTGTCGAATGGCTATCAGGTTGCAGGCCCTTGGAATTTACTTGACAGTTTCCTCCGTCGGTTTACCATGGGAATGGCCATCGAACTCTTTTAACAGGAGTCACTTACAACCCACTGGCCGGCCTAACGCCGGCGGACATCCAGACGACGCGCGAGCGTCAAGAGCTGCTTCCCGAAAATCGCCAGCCAGAGCCTACAGCCCTGGAAATCTACGCAAGCGGCGCTTGCGCCGCGCCCCGCAAGGGGCGTCGGCCATGTGCTGTTTCGTAGGCCCTCTGGCGAGGGTTCGGGAGCAGTCGTGGTGCGACGCTCCTTTTTTTGTGGCGTCTAGTCACCCTCCACGACACGACCCGCAACCCGATCGGCCAACGTGGCCGTTACTTTGATCCCCTTTCCCAGGAGCCCGTCATGACCCGAGTCACCCCCGAGCCCGCTGCCCCCACCGTCAACGTCAACCTGCCACGCCGAGGCTCCAGCTTGGGCGTGGCCTCAATAGTCCTAGGAGCATTGGCGTTCCTGATCTGCTGGATCCCGCTGTTGGGCGCCCTGGGCATCCCTCTAAGTGGACTCGGTCTGCTCCTGGGCATGCTAGGCCTGATCATCGCCCTCTTCCATCGCGGGTCAGGTGTAGGCTTCTGCGTAGCGGGCATGGCGATTTGCGGGCTGTCGCTCTTCTTGGCCGTGACGGTGACCAAGGCCGTGGTCACCAGCATCCAGGAGGTAAGCAATAGCACCCGCCAGCAGGCCATTGAGGATCAGTCGACGCACCAGGAAGTTGTGCCCGGCAAAGCCCCAGCCACGCACCCCAGTGCTCCCTCACCGGAGCCGGTGGTGCCCGCACCTTCGACCCCCTCGCCCACCACACCAACTGCGGAGCCCGAGGTCACCTGGGCCCCCGCGACATCCCCCGTCCGGCAAGGGGACGTGCAAGTGCGTGTCGTCTCCGTCCGTGTGGACAAGGTGGCCCTGCAGAGCCCCTTCAGCGAGGGAGGCAGCCTGACCAAGGAATCCTTGCTGGCCATCACCCTTGAACTGACCAACGTCAGCCAGAACCGCAAGCTCGATTACCACACCTGGGCCGGAGCGGACTTCACGGTTGAGCGGGACTACGCCACCTTACAGGACAACTTCGGCAACACCTACCGCCGGATCGGCTTTGGCTTGACCACCCAGCCAATCGGACGAACCGAGCAAGCATCCCTGTACCCAGGCAAGGCTCAGACCGACGTGTTGGTCTTTGAGGAGCCAGTGGCGGGGGTGGAGTATCTGAACCTCGAGCTGCCCGCGGCCAACTTCGGCGGAACGGGCATGATCCGCCTGCGGGTGCCGGCGTCGATGATCCAGCGATAGCAACTCTTACGGACCGTCCAAGGCTGGCATGGCAATTACGGGAAGAAATGGCAAAGTCTCGGCGTGCTTAGAACCTAGGCTCTAAGGCGGAGGCGCAAAAAAAGACGCTCCAACTGGGGAGCGTCAAGGTCGCCGTAAGGCGGTTCCTTGGGCGAACGAAAGTCCGCTTTACTGTGACAATTGCGGGCAATCGTCGCTCAGATACACTAGCAACATTGTACCAGTAGGGGCGGGGCGTGTAAAGGGGTCAGTTATGTCGAATGCTTCCGGACAGGGCGGCTACGTTATCGGTTTGGACATCGGGGCTAATTCTGTTGGCTGGTCCGTGGTGCGTGAGGAAGAGGGCGAGGGCGTTGGAGTCGAGCGATTGGGGGTTCGTTGCTTCGAGGCCGGGGTCGAAGGCGACATCGAATCCGGGCGAGACGCTTCGCGCGCCGCCAAGCGTCGAACCGCGCGCCTGATGCGGCGGCAGAACTGGCGCCGGCAGCGCAGACTCCTACGGGTGCTGCGCCTCCTGCAAACACACGACCTGATGCCGGCGGGAAAGGTGAGCCAAGCTGATGAGCGCCACGTACTGCTCTTGAAGCTCGACAACACGCTGCGCCAGAAATGGATAGCCAAAGCCGACCGGGTAGGCCAGCACCTGCTTCCTTACCTGCTGCGTTCTAGAGCACTTGAGCAGCCTCTCGAGCTTCATGAGCTTGGCCGCGCCCTCTACCACCTGGCGCAGCGCCGTGGTTTCAAGTCCAACCGCAAGGACAAGGAGGGAAGGCCTCAGGAAGACAAACAGGAGCCGAAAGCCGCTGCGGATAAGGATAAGAAGCAGGGTTTGAAGGAGGAGATCAAGCATCTCGCCGATGAGCTTCGCGAGGTAGGCCTGACGCTGGGGCAATTCTTCGCCCGTCTAGACCCGGAGCAGCGGCGCATTCGTGGACAGCACACGTCGCGGCGGATGTATGAGGAGGAGTTCGACAAGATTTGGGCGGCACAAGCGGCGCATCATCCCAGCTCGCTCACGGAGGAGGCAAGGAAGGCAATCAGGCACGCCACCTTTGTCCAGCGTCCCCTGAAGTCGGCCAAGGGACTCATCGGGCATTGCACGCTGGAGCCGAGCAGGCGGCGGGCGGCGCTGGCCCTGCCCATTGCCCAGTGCTTCCGAATGCTTCAGAAGGTAAACGACTTGACGGTGATCGAGCCGACCGGCGAAGAGCGTGATTTGAAGGCGGACGAGCGGAAAAAGTTGCTCAATGCCCTGGAGGTCCAGGGCGGCTTGACCTTCAAACAGGCCCGCAAGCTCCTTGGACTCGTCGAGACCCGCACGCGCACGAACAAAGACACTGGCCGAAAAGAGATTGCCAAGCTTGGTCACCACTTCAATCTGGAAAGCGGCGGCGAGGAGAAATTGCCGGGCAACCGCACGACCGCGCGGATGTTGCCCGTTTTTGGCCAGCGATGGCTGGAGATGAAGCGCGAGGAACAAGAGGCGGTAGTGGTCGAAATCTTGGGCTTCCAGAACCCTGATGCGTTGGCAGAGCGGGCGCGCAAGGCATGGGGACTCACCGAGAAGGAGGCAGCGGAACTCGCGGAAGTAGACCTTGAGGATGAGCGGGCGGCGCATTGCCGGACGGCGCTCGTTCGGCTGGTAGAGGCCATGGAGGACGGGACCGCATTCGCAACGGCCAAGCTGCGCCTGTACCCGCAGGCCAGCAAGCCGCAGTTGGCCGTAGAGCAATTACCCCCTGTGAAGACGGTGATCAAGGACCTCAAGAACCCGGCGGTCATGCGTGCCTTGACAGAGGTGCGCAAGGTCGTCAACGCCGTGGTGCGGTGCTACGGCAAGCCCAGCGCCGTGAGGATCGAACTGGCTCGCGATCTAAAACGCCCGCGCAAGGACCGCGAACGGTTGACAAAGCAGAACAGGGAAAACGAGGCTGAACGGCGGAAGGCGAAAGAGCGCCTGTTGGCGGAGGAGAAACTACCCGGGGCCAGCGCGCAGGACGTGGAGAAAGTCTTGTTGGCGGACGAGTGCGGCTGGCGATGCCCCTACACCGGCCGGCAGATGACTTGGAGCACCCTTTTCGGCCCAGAGCCACAGTTTGACGTCGAGCACATCCTGCCCAGGCGATACCTGGACAATTCCTTCGCCAATAAGACGCTGTGCGATGTCGCCTTCAACCGCAATCGCAAGCGCGACCGTTTGCCGGCGGAGGTATTCGACGCCGGCAGCGAAGAGTGGCGGGAAGTGATGGACCGGCTCAGCCGTTTCACCGGTCGACTTGGAAAAGAAAAGCTGCGGAGATTCCAGCTCACGCGTGAAGCGGTGGCCCTGGAGTTTGGCGAGGAGTACCCGGTGCGGGCGCTGAGCGATACCCGCTACGCCTCAAGGTTGGCGGGGGAATACGTGGCCCTCCTCTTCGGGGGACAGGTTGACGAGAATGGCCGACGACGGGTTCAGGTCAGCAGCGGCCAGGTGACGGCATTGCTACGCGCGCAGTGGGGCCTGAATGACATTTTACCTTCGCTGGACGATTGCCCCAACACGGCGGCGAAGGGGCTGGGGGAGAAATTACGTGCTGATCACAGGCACCATGCCATTGATGCGGTCGTGGTGGCGCTTACGACCCCTGCCACGACCAAGCGGCTGGCGGACGAGGCGGAGCGCGCCGCCGCACGCGGCGAGCGGCGGTCGCAGATCCCGGCGCCGTGGAATGACCTTTACGAGCAAACACGCCAGGCTGCGGGGCATGTTGTCGTTTCGCACAGGGCGGACAGAAAGGTGGGGGGACCGCTCCATGCGGAAACCGTGTACAGCAAGCGATTCACCTACGCCGGCAAAGAAGGTGTGCATCATGTACGGCGGCCGGTGTCGAGGCTTTCGGTACAGGATTTCTCCGAAGTGGCGCAGGATGAATCGGTGACGCGAGGAATCGTGGATAAGACAATCCGCGAGCTGGTGCGCAAGAAGTGGGAGGAGTTGGGAAAGGGCGAGCCGGCGAAAGTGTTTCAGAAAGATGAAAGCCATCCGTGTCTACTGACGAGGGATGGGCGCAGGATCCCGATTCACCGAGTGCGGGTGGCCGTGGGGGACAACCCCGTGAAACTGGGCAAGGGGGCAAGGGAGCGTTACGTCGATTCAGGCAAGGACACATTGCACCACACCTGCATTGTGGCCAGGCAGACTCGGCAAGGGGAGCGGTGGGAGGACCGGCCGGCCGACCGGTTGACCGTACACGAACGGTTAAGTAAGGACAAACCGCTGATTGGCCCGCAGCTCGCGGCGGGGGAGCGGATGGTCATGTGGCTGTGCAAGGGGGACATGATCGAGATGGACGAGGAGAAGGGGGCGCGAGCACTTTATGTCGTCAGGGGGATTTCGCAGAGGGACATCAAGGTGCGGCGGCATAACGATGCTCGGACGGACCAAGAGATTCAGGAGGCAGGAGAGCGAAAGAGGTTTCGGATTAGCTCAGCGGACACTTTGCGCGAAAGGAACGCACGAAAAATGACGATCTCACCGCTGGGGGAGGTATGGCCGCGGGAGATCGCCGGCGATGGGCGAGCGGATCGTCGACATATCGGAGGCGGGGGGATACCTGCACGTCCGTGACGGACTGCTGGAGGTTAAGCAGAACGGCTCGGCGATGGCGACGCTGCCATTGGGAGAGGTGGCGGCGGTGGTGCTCAGCCACGAGCAGGTGACCGTGACCCGGGGGGCCTTGTCTGGCGTGTGCGAAGCAGGGGGCGTGGTGGTGACCTGCGACGACCGGCATTTACCCATTGGCATGATGCTGCCGCTGGGGCAATACCACGCGCCCGCTCGGCGGTTCGCCGCTCAGGCCGCCGCCAGCGCGCCGACCAAGAAGCGCCTCTGGCAACAGCTCGTCGTGGCCAAAGTGCGAGCCCAGGCGCGACTGCTGAAGACGGCGCGAGGCAATGACTACGGTTTGAATGAGTTGGCCAGGGAAGTGCGCAGCGGGGACAGCACGAACGTGGAGGGGCAGGCGGCTCGGATCTACTGGCCAGCGCTGTTCAATGACCTGGAGTTCCTGCGGGAGCGAGCCGCGCCCGACCAAAACCGGTACCTGAACTACGGCTACGCCATCTTGCGAGCGGTGGTGGCGCGGGCCATCTGCGCCAGTGGCCTGCATCCATGCCTGGGCCTGCATCACCACCACAGGAATAATCTCTTCTGTCTGGCTGACGACCTGATGGAGCCTCTGCGGCCGCGCGCGGACGCAGTAGTTCTGGAGGTAATCGAGACGCACGGTGTGGACGAGCGGCTTAAACCGGAGGTCAAACAGATGCTGCTGCAGGGAGTGGCGGGAGAGGCCGTATTGATTGATCGTGAACAACGGACCCCGTTCGACGCAGCAGCAAGAATGGCAGCCTCGCTGTCCGCCGCCTTCGAGAGTGGCATCACAAGACTGGTGCTGCCGGAGGTGTAGGGATGGCTCGCCGGGCGGTTGCTTCGGAGTATCAGGCCATGTGGGTATTAGCGCTATTCGACCTGCCTGTGACAGGCGTGAAGGAGCGACGCGAATACGCCCAATTTCGCAAGGAGTTGATCAAAAGAGGGTTCTGGATGATGCAGTATTCGGTGTACGCGAGGTACTGCCGGAGCGAGGATTCGGCGGACGTGGTGCGACAACAGATCCGGGCCGTGCTGCCACCGGAGGGGCAGGTCCGCGTGCTGGCGGTGACGGAGAGGCAATTCGGGAAGATGCAGACTTATGTCGGGAAAAAAAGGCAGGAGGCGGAGAAAGCGCCCCAGCAGTTCGTGCTGTTTTGAGGAGGCTGCTAGGGTTGTAAGGCCCTTGTGTAGGCGGGTTTAGGGACGAAATAGTGTATCTGAGCGACGATTCCCCGCCAGCCACAGCATCAGGACCCGGTAATAGCATCTGGTCTAGAGTGTATCTGAGCGACGATTCCCCGCCAGCCACAGCGCGACGTGGCGGAGGACGCGCCAGGGTTGAGTGTATCTGAGCGACGAGTCCCCGCCAGCCACAGCCCACTTCGGAAGGAGCCCAAGGTCGATTAGAGTGTATCTGAGCGACGATTCCCCGCCAGCCACAGCAAGTGGCAGGAGGGGGATGAATATGCTATCAGTGTATCTGAGCGACGATTCCCCGCCAGCCACAGCCATGCTCGGGGGACA
>JADZET010000122.1 GCA_020850375.1 Phycisphaeraceae bacterium
AGGGCGATGGGGGGGCATGGAGGTTGGGCATGAATCCCTTTGATGATCTGATCGCGCGGGCGACGGCGAAGCTGGGGATGGATGGGGAGCTGCGGCTGGAGATTGGGCGGGAGCTGCGCGGGCATCTTGAGGATTCGGCGGCGGAGTATGAGGCGGGGGGATATTCATCTGAGCGGGCGGTGGAGGAGGCGGTCAAGCGTCTGGGGGATCCGGGGGAGCTGGCGGAGGAGCTTTGGCGGGCGAATCGGGGGCGGCTGCGGGTGCGGGCGGTGGTGAAGTGGGCGGCGCAGATTCTGCTGGTGCCGGCGGCGGTGGTGGTGGCGGTGTGGGCTCTGGCCTATCCGTGGTACGCATTCATTCAGTTACGTTACGCCAGCTCGACCGGTGGGATGGCGGTTTGGCCGGTGATGGTGGCCATTGACCAGTCTGTTCCCAACTGGATTGGGGCGGTGGTCAGGTCGGCCGTTGGCGATCCCACCGCTCGATTCACGGCCCGCGATCTGGCCCGCCTGAGCGAGGAGCAGCGATGGGTGCTGCTAGGCGACCCCAAGGCGGAGAACGATCTGGAAAAGGCGAGATCGATCGTCGAACGCTGGCCGGACAATCCTGTTTATTACGGCAACTTCGTGAACTGGTCGATCGTCGCCTACAACAGGACCGTCGGCGAGGTATCTGACGCTGAGAGCATCACGCTTCCTCAGTACTTGGACGTGTTGGATCGCGGCGAGCGGCTTGAGCCGGACAACGGGCTGTACAACCTCTTGCGTGCGGCGGTGCTGGCCCGACAGGCGGGGGAGCTGGCCAAGCAGGACGCACCGGCCGATTGTGCGCCTACCACGGAACCATCCTTCACCCCGCAGGCGTTTGAACGGCTCGATCCTGCCACGATGGAGCGGGTCCTGGCTGAGCTCCACCGAGGTGTGCACAAGCCGCGGCTGACGAGCCATGCGATGGACCTGCTTCGCGAACGGCTGGAGATGCTTTCGACGCCGCGGAATTTGGTGGAGTACCTGCAGCGGGTGAATTGCGGGCTGGGGATGCTCCTTCCGGACCTGAGCGAGATACGACGAGTCAGAGTGACGGCCTGCGCGTATGCCTGGGCGCTGGCTCAGCAGGGGCGGACGGATCGTGCGCAGCAGATCCTGCAAGACGTGTCGATGCTTGCGTCGCTGATGTCGCAGCAGAGTGATGGAGTGCTCATCAAGTTGCTTGTGGGGCAGAAGGCCGCTCAGGAGGCGGCGCAGTATCAGACGGCAGTCGCCCGGCTGATCGGCGGGGCGGATCAGATCACCGCGGCGGAGGCCCAGGAAAAAGAGGTGTTCGCGCGTCGACGAGGGTTCGGGGCGGACAACTCGGACTACATTCGTCGCGCGGGCGTGAGCGTGGGCCTGATGGCGGCCAACATCCCGCGGTTCGAGCCGGACCCGTCACCCGTGCGGGGGGCGGAGCAGGCGGTGTTCGAGCAGGTGAGCTTCGGCGTGATGCTGCTGGCGGCCAGCGGGGTGCTGGCGGTGGCGGCGGTGCTGGCTTGGCTGCTGGCGCTGCGCGGCCGGGCGGGACGTGGCGGGGTGATGATATTCGTGGGATGGGCGAGACTCGGGCGCATTGCCTTGTGGAGCGTCGTCGTCCCCGCGGCCGTGTACGTGCTTTACGCGATGCTGCCGATCGCCAACCGGCAGTTCGGCGTCAACTACATGTTTGAGCGATTCCTGGTCGAGAAGATGGTGCTGTTCCTGGCGATCTGCCTGCTGCTGTGGCAGCAGTCACAACGAGCGATGGCTGATCGTGCGGCGGAGCTGGGGCTGCCGGTTGCGCCTGAGGGATGGTCTCGGCGCGCGGTATGGGCGGCGCTGGCTCTGCTGGTGATGATCTTCGGGGCGTACGTGGGGGCGTGGCAGGTGGAGTCGCTGCGGCCGTGGGAGATCGTCCCGTCGCCCGGCGGGGAATGGCCTGCCTTCGTGGGCACGGGGCTGACGTCGGCGGGCTGGTGGCTGGCGGGGGCGTTGGGAGCGGTGATGGCGGTGTGGGCGCTGTGGCTGCTCGGGCGCGCGGCGATGATGGTTGTTCGGGGCCGGATGACTGGGGCGACATCGCTGTGGAGCCTGCTGCCGATCCTGGCGTCGGTGGTGATCGTGCTGGGACTGGGAGAGAGGGTCGTCCTGCGCCAGGTCGAGGCGAGGTCGCTGTCGAGCATCCGTGGGCTCGAGGACATGACGGTGTTTAGGGAGATCGACGAGTCGGCCTTCAGGGAGCTGCGTGACTGGCATGCGCGGCGGTTACAGGAATTGCGAGCGGGCGCCACAACGGGGCAGAGCGATGTACCCCTCGGCGGAGCCGGGGGCTGACACGGGTGGTGGCGGAACATGGGAGCTGATGCATGAGCGTGTTTGACGAGGTGATCGCGGCGGCGACGGCGAGGCTGGCGATGGACGGCGAGCTGCGGCTGGAGGTGCGGCGGGAGTTGCGCGGTCATCTTGAGGATTCGGCGGGGGAGTATGAGGCGGCGGGGTACACGCCGGAGCAGGCGGCGGAGGAGGCGGTCAAGCACCTGGGGGATCCGGGGGAGCTGGCGGAGGAGCTTTGGCGGGCGAATCGGGGGAGGCTGAGATTGCGGGCGGTGGTCAAGTGGGCG
>JADZET010000123.1 GCA_020850375.1 Phycisphaeraceae bacterium
CCATTGAGCACGTGATGAAGGGGCTTGACCCCGACGACCGGGCTCTGCTGACGCACGTGGCCGAGTACGGCGTGGCGAGCGCTGCCCGCGAGCGGGGGGTGTCCCGCCGGCAGATCAACAACGCCCTTACCCGGCTGCGGAGCGGCTTCGAGGCGGCGGGGCTCGGCGCTGACTGATCTCGCGCAGCGTGATTCATTGCGGCATAGGTAACCCGAGGAAGAGCACACGACGAGACGTAGGGGGCCGGGGGTCCGGGGTCCGGGGGCCCAGGGGGTTCACCTCTGGGCCGCCGCCCCCGCCCCCGGCCCCCGGAGCGGGGTACGTCCATCCATCACAAGGAAGAACATGGACCTGAACATTGACCTCGACATCCTGACGACCGAAGCCGCTGTTGACTACCACGCCCAGGCGGACCGGTACCTCAGCAGCCACCAGTTGGCCGACTTCATCAAGTGCCCGCTGCTGCATCACAAGAAACGTGTCGGACTCGTCGCTGACGACGATTCATCGAGCTACCTGATCGGCCGGGCCGCGCACGTCCGTGTGCTCGAGGGGCGGGAGGCCTATGAGGCTGTTTTTGCCCTCGGTGGCCCGATCAATCCGCAGACGCGCCGACCCTACGGCTCCAACACCCAGGCCTTCCGGGGATGGGCCGACGTGCAGGGCAAGCCGGTGCTCTCGCACGAGCAGGTGGACCTCATTGAGCAGATGGCCGCCGGCGTGGCCATGAACGACCAGGCCGTGGACCTCCTGCTCGATGGCCAATCCGAGGGCGTCGTGCGGGCGGAGTATGGCGGCACGCCGTGCCAGATCCGCATCGATTGGCTGCACCCGCATCGCGGGATCGTGGATTTGAAGACCTGCGACGACTTGACGTGGTTCGAGGCTGACGCGCGGCGCTTCGGCTACCACCGGCAGATGGCGTTCTACCGGGCCGTGCTGGCCGAGGCGCTCGGTGGCCTGATGGCTCCCGTTCATCTGATCGCGGTGGAGAAGAAAGAACCCTTCCGCTGCGGAGTTTGGCGTGTCAACGACGACACCCTGGCGATCGCCCAGCAGGAGAACGAAGCCGCCATCCGCAGGCTCCTGGCTTGCCGAGAGCGTGACGAGTGGCCGACGGGCTACGAGACCATCCGCCTGCTGGACGTGGCGTAGCGGCGGGAGTGGGTTCCGGAGCATTTCCTGGCGCCCGTGCGGCTTGTGGCGAGTCCTCTATCTGCGACGGCCACCCCCGGGCGCTTCTGGCAGATCCCGGCAGGACCCCCGGAAGTCCCTCAAGCACTTCCGGGGGGGCGGGTTCGACTCCCGCGTCTGCCATTGACATCACCGAGCCAGCCAGCCCCGTACCGACACCCATCAAGGAGACCCGCCCCATGACCATGTTGCAGCAGATCCACCGCGGGCGAAGGCACAGCCCGCCGCGCTTGCTGATCTACGGCACGGAGGGCATCGGCAAGTCCACCACCGCGGCGGCGGCGCCGAACCCGATCTTCATCCCCACCGAGGACGGACTCGACCAGATCGATTGTGCGAGCTTCCCCCTGGCCACGAAGCTCAGCGACGTGGAGGCGGCCCTTCGCTCGCTGATCCAGGAGGACCACGACTTCGAGACGGTCGTGATCGACTCGGCCGATTGGCTCGAGCGCCTGGTCTGGGACGAGCTCTGCGTTCAGTACGGCGTGGCGAGCATTGAGAAGGTCGACGGCGGCTACGCCAAGGGCTACACGCACGCCCTGACGCACTGGCGAAGGCTGATCGGCGACCTCGACACGTTGCGCAACGGGCGGGGGATGTGCGTGATCCTCCTGGCCCACGCCAAGGTCGAGAAGTTCGAGGACCCCGAGTTCAGCACCTACGACCGCTACTCGCCCCGGCTGCACCGGCACGTCACGTCGCTCTTGACCGAGTGGGCTGACGGGGTGCTGTTTGCCACGCGGAAGATCATCACCAAGGCCGACCCCGCCGGCGGGGGCTTTGGGCGTGAGCGCGTCATCGCGGCGGGCCTGGGCAAGGACGCTTCCGGGGGCGGGGGCGAACGCATCCTTCGGACCGTCGGCAGCCCCGCCTGCGTGGCCAAGAACCGCTACGGGTTACCGGCCGAGCTTCCCTTGTCCTGGCCGGCCCTGATGCAGGCCTTAATTCAGGCCCAGGACCTTGCCGAGGCGCCACCCCTGCGCCTTACCGATGCCACCTCCGACAACCCCACCTCCAACGACCCCCAGGAGAGCTAATCCATGGCCAACCTCAATGGATTCAATGCAGCCGAGGTCGAACCCAATGCCTCGTTCGACCCCATCCCGGCCGGCAAATACCTCGCCGCCATCACCGAGTCGGAGATGAAGCCAACCAAGAACGGCAGCGGCAACTACCTGCAGCTGACCTTCACCATCGTCGAGGGCGAGTTCCGGGGTCGCGTCCTCTGGGCGCGGCTGAACCTGAACAACCCCAACGCCACGGCGGTCAAGATCGCCCGCTCGGAGCTGTCGGCCGTCTGCCACGCCGTGGGGGTCATGCAGCCACGCGACAG
>JADZET010000124.1 GCA_020850375.1 Phycisphaeraceae bacterium
GCGTCGAAGATCGACGACAGCGGGCAGGTGATAAAGTCGCTCGAGACGACCTCTTCGTCGGTGTAGCCGAGGATGCCCTTGAGCTCGCCCTCGCTGGCGGCCTTCATCGCGGCGCAGATGTCCTTGTAGCTCGTGGCCTTCTGGGTGCGGACGGTCAGGTCGACGACCGACACGTCGGCCGTGGGGATGCGGAAGGACATGCCCGTGAGCTTGCCCTTGAGGGCGGGCATCGCCAGGCCGACAGCCTTGGCCGCGCCGGTCGAGGCGGGGATGATGTTGAAGCCCGCGCTGCGCCCGCCGCGCCAGTCCTTCTTCGACGGGCCGTCCTGTGTCGGCTGCGTGGCGGTCACCGCGTGCACCGTCGTCATCAGGCCCTCGACCAGGCCGAACTGCTCGTGGATCACCTTGGCCACGGGGGCCAGGCAGTTGGTCGTGCAGGAGGCGTTGCTGACGACGGGGTGCTTCGAGGCGTCGAAGGTCTTCTCGCTCACGCCCATGACCAGGGTGGGCACCTGCTCGGGGCTCTTGGTTGGGGCGCTGATCAGCACGCGCTTGGCCCCGGCGGCCAGGTGCTTGCTGGCGCTCTCGAAGTCGGTGAACAGCCCCGTGGACTCCACGACGTAGTCGGCGCCGGTGGCCTTCCAGGGCAGCTGGGCGGGGTCCTTGACGGCGCAGGTCGGGATCTTCTTGCCGTTGACCACCAGGGTGCTCTCGCCCTCGGGGGCCACGGTGCCGCTGAAGCGGCCGTGGATCGAGTCGTACTTGAGCAGGTAAGCGAGGTTGTCAGCCGGGACCAGGTCGTTGATGCCGACGATCTCGATGTCCGCCTTGCGCTCGACCGCGGCGCGGAAGACCAGGCGACCGATGCGACCGAAACCATTGATGCCAACCTTGAGAGTCATGACTGCGGCTCCGTGAACGAATAAGGTTTGGAATGGAGGCGATCTGTTGTGCAGACCCGCCGCCGGAGGGTGGGCGTCCGCCGGGTGTGTCACCGGCATGGACAGTCCGATTAAATTAGGGCTTTGGGCCTGCCTGTCAAATGCTATCGCGCCCGGTTGACACTGGGGCGTAACCTTCTGACGATCATCCGGGCATGTCCGAAACTTTCCACCGCCGCCGCCGCCGCAAGACCGCGATACCCGCACCCGCCGGCGACCTCACCGTGGGGCCGGGTCCTCAGACCCCGGTCGGGTCCAATCCGCTGACCGTTTCGCAACTTTCCGCGCTCATCCACGAGCTTCTCGCGGTCGTGCCCGGGCCGATCCGGGTGGTGGGGGAGGTGTCCAATCTCTCCGACCGCACGCACTGGTTCTTCAGCCTCAAGGACGAGGGATCGGCCGTCCGCTGCGTCTGCTTCGCCTCTGCCGCAAGGAAAATCCAGGCCGGGGGCCTGCGGCTTCAGGACGGCATGCAGGTCGTCGTCACCGGCCGGCTGGACTACTACGACGCCCAGGGCAACCTCCAGCTCTACGTCAACAACATCGAACTCGTCGGCCAGGGCGTGCTTGAGCTGCGCTACCGCCAGCTCTGCCAGGAGCTCCGCCAGCTGGGCTACTTCGACCCCGACCGCAAGAAACCTCTGCCCCTGATGCCCCGGAAGGTGGCCGTGGTGACCTCCCGCACCGGCGCGGCCCTGCAGGACGTGCTGAGCACCGCCCAGCGGCGTTGGGCCGGCTGCAAGCTGGTGCTGATCGACGTGCACGTGCAGGGGGCCAGCGCCGCCCCGGAAGTCGCCGCCGCGATCGAGGCTCTATCCAAGCACGGCCGCAAACAGGGCGTCGACGTGATCCTCCTGACCCGCGGCGGCGGGTCGATCGAGGACCTCTGGGCCTTCAACGAGCGCATCGTCGCCGACGCGATCTACCGCTGCGAACTGCCCCTGGTCGCCGCGATCGGCCACGAGTCCGACACCACCATCGCCGAACTGGTCGCCGACCAGCGCTGCGCCACGCCGACGCAGGCGGTGATGCGGATCGTCCCCGACGCCACGGCGCTTAGCGACCAGCTTGACCAGTGGGGGCGCCGTCTCGACCTGCTCGTCCGCCGACGCGTCACCCTGGCGAGACAACACCTTGAGTCCCTCGCCCGTCACCCCATGCTCCGCCAGCCGCGTCGGATGGTCGATCCCCTGCGGCAGCGCCTCGATCACCTCGCCGACCGGCTCGCCGTCGTCGTGCCCAATCGCCTGGCCAACGCCCGTCAGAAGCTCGACGGCTTCGATCGCCAGCTCCAAGCGCTTAGCCCCCAGCGCGTCCTGCATCGCGGCTACAGCTACACGCTCGACGAGCACGGCAAGCTCATCCGCTCCGCGACAAACGCCCCGCCCTCCGGCTCGCGCATCACAACCATGCTCCACGACGGATCGCTGATCAGTCGCCTTGAGGCCGACGGACATGACGGCAAGCCCTCGCCCAGACCGTCGACCAAGCGCAAGCCCATCCCGCGTGACGACGCGCCGGGCCTGTTTGCGTAGTCAAATCGGTTAGACTGGACGCATCGTTGAACTTCGGAGTAACCGCGTGTCCGCCAAGGAAAACAAGCCCCTCAAGCTCAGCTACGAACAGGCCCTCGAGCAGATCGAGACGCTGCTGGACAAGATCGAGTCCGGCCAGGCCGGCCTGGAGGACACCCTGGCCGAGCACGAGCGGGGCGTGAAGCTCATCCAGCACTGCCGCTCGATCCTCCAACGCGTCGAGACGCGTTTGGCTGAGCTCCAAGTCACTTCCGCGGGAAGCCTCACAGAGGCCGGCGACCAGCCTCTCCCCAATGTGCCACCCCTTGAGGCGGAACTCGACGCCCCGGAAGATCTCGACGACCTCAACCCCTAATCCCCACTCCCTCCGCCGAGTGCCCCCCGCGTGACCCCTCAGCTCCTGCCCTGGTTCATCCTGATCCTGATCACCGGCTCGTGCGTCGGCTCATTCCTTAACGTCGTGATCTACCGTCTGCCCGCCGGCGAGAGCATCGTCCGCCCGCCGTCGCACTGCCCGCGCTGCGGCCACCAGCTCCGCTGGTTCGAGAACGTGCCCGTCCTGGCCTGGTTCTGCCTGCGGGGGCGGTGCAGCCAGTGCAAGCTGCCGATCTCGATCCAGTACCCCCTGATCGAGGCCACCACCGCCATCCTCATCGCCGGCCTGTTCTACGCCTACTACCTGACGACCTGGCACGCCGAGTTCCTCGCGGCCGGCTTTTCTGCCACCTGGCCCATCTGGCTCGTCCACGCCGCGCTGATCGCCGGCCTCCTGGCCACGACGCTCATCGACGCCCGCCACTACATCATCCCCCTGGAGATACCCTGGTTCCTGACCCTCCTCGCCGCCCTGGTGCTGCCCGCGACAGGCTTCTTTCAGCCCTCCCTGGCGGCCGAGGGAGTCGTCCCGGGGGTCCATGACCCCGCCTGGGTGATCGCCACGGCCGGGGCGTGGCTGGGGCTGATCGTGGCGAATCTGCTGGTCTACCTCGGCGTACTGCCCCAGAGCTTCGCCGACGAGAGCGATGCACTGCTCCAGCACACCGACACGCCACCCGAGCCCTTCGAGCCGCATCCTCACCCGCGCCGTGAGGTTCTCAAAGAGGCGATGTTCCTGGCCCTGCCGATCGTCGGGACCGTCGTGGGCTACATCCTCGGCCGATGGCTGATCGGCCCGCCGTCCGAGGACTCGACGATGCCTGCCTGGTTGAGCGTCCTGATCGGCGTGCTGCTGGGCTACCTCGTCGGCGGGGGCCTGGTCTGGGCCACGCGCGTCCTGGGCACGCTCGCCTTCGGCAAGGAGGCGATGGGGTTAGGCGATGTCCACCTCGTCGCCGCCATGGGAGCGGTGCTGGGCTGGCCCGACGCCACGGTGATCTTCTTCCTGGCCCCCTTCGTCGCCCTGACGGGCACGCTGGTGACATCGGGCCTGCGGCGGATGGTCAAGGGCGAGGTCGGGCTGATCCCCTACGGGCCCTACCTGGCCGCGACCTGCCTGGCCCTGATGGTCGCCCACGGGCCGATATGGAACGGCATTTCTGGTATGATCTTACGCAGCCCTTAATTCCTCCCTGGGGCTTCGACACGCTTCTGGATGAGGGTTAAAACCATGCTCCGTAAGCTGCCGCTTCTGATCGTCGCCGCCGTCGCCCTGTCCTCCATGGCCGGCTGCCAGATGGACCGGCTCAAGAAAGAGCGTCAGGCCCTCTGGACGCAGAACCAGGAGTTGCAGGCTGAACTCGAGGCCAAGCGGGCCGCGCTCGACGCCGCCGAGGCCGAGCGGGCCGCCCTCCTGGCCCAGGTGGACCAACTCCAGAGCGACCTGGCGGCGCGCGGCAGCCAGCCCGCGCTCGCCGTCGCGGCCCCGCAGGCCGGCACCGGTTTCGAGTCCATCCAGGGCGTCGAGGCCGAGCGACGCGGCGGCCTGATCATGGTCCGCGTGCCCGGCGACGTCCTGTTCGCCTCGGGCAAGATCGACCTCAAGCCCGACTCCCGCCGGACGCTCGACCAGATCGCCTCGGTCCTCCAGCAGCAGTACCCCAGCAACATCGTCCGCATCGAGGGCTACACCGACATCGACCCCATCCGCCGCAGCGGGTGGAAGGACAATCTCGAACTCTCGCTCGAGCGATCCGCGGCCGTCCACCGCTACATGCAGAGCAAGGGCCTCAACCCCGAGCGCATGTACGCCGCCGGCTTCGGCCAGTGGCACGCACGCGACACCAAGGCCAAGAGCCGCCGCGTCGAGATCGTCGTCATCCTCAACGAATAGCCTCCCCCCCGGAA
>JADZET010000125.1 GCA_020850375.1 Phycisphaeraceae bacterium
ACGGCGAGCGGGTCGTGCACAAGGCGGGGTACAACGCCTTCGTGGACGGGGGGCTGGCCAAGGCGCTCGGGGAGAGCGGGTGCGACCAGGTCGTCCTGGCTGGGGTTCACCTGCACGCCTGCGTGCGCAGCATCGCGACGGAGTGCCTGGAGCGGAACCTGCGGGTGACGATCGCCGCGGACGCGGTCGGGAGCCATGATCCGCTGCACGCGGCGGCGACGCGGCGGTGGCTGAGCGAGCGGAGCGTGCGTTTCTTAGGGGTCGGCGAGATCCTGGAGGAGTTGGAGGGTCGAGGTCGGGCGGGTCTGGTCCATCGCTCGCCGAGGGATGTGAACGAGATGCTGTTCGAGGTCAGGACCGCGAGCCGGGCGGAGGTCGAGGTTGCTGTCGGGAAGGCGGTTCATGCGCAGGGTTCGTGGCGGCGTAGCCGCTGGGCGGAGCGTCAACGGATTCTGACGCATGTTTCCGAGCGGCTTGAGCGTGAGGCGGAGGCATGGGCCCGCCAGATGGCTGTCGAGATCGGGAAACCGGTCCGGCATGCACGCGAGGAAGTGGTGCGCGCGGCGAAGAACGTGCGCGACATCGTGCGGTTGGCGACGACCGTGGATGTGACAGGGCCTGACGGGGGGACGGGGGTGCGACATCGGCCGTTGGGGGTGGTGGCGGTGATCACGCCGTGGAACAACCCGCTGGCGATCGCCCTGGGGAAGATCGCGGCGGCGGTGGCGTATGGGAACACGGTGGTGTGGAAGCCGTCGCCTGCCGGGACGCGGCTGGCGGAGCGGCTGATGGAGGAGTTGGCGGAGGCGGGGATGCCCGAGGGGGTGGTGGAGATGGCGCCGGGGGATCACACGGTCGCGCAATGGTTGGCGATGCATCGGGGCGTCGACGCGGTGACGTTCACGGGGTGCACGCCGGCGGGGCATGCGATGCAGGAGATCTGCGGCCGACGGATGGCGCCGTTGCAGGCTGAGCTGGGGGGGAACAACGCGGCGATCGTGTGGTCGGACGCGGACCTGGGATATGCCGCGGGGCAGGTCGCGTCGGGGGCGTTCGCGTTCGCGGGGCAGCGGTGCACGGCGAACCGGCGGGCGATCGTGGCGAATGACGTGTATGAGTCTTTCGTGGAAAAAGTCAAGACGGCGACGGCGCGGCTGGCGTGGGGTGAGCCGTTGGATGAGGGGACGGAGATCGGGCCGTTGATCAGCGTGGGGCACCGGGACCGGCTGCTGGGCGTTCTTGATCGGGCGAGGGGGCGGGCGGGGGTGCGGGCGATCATGGTGCCGCATGAGGGGGTCGCGGGGGATCGGCCTTGGGAGCGGTCGGGGGCGTACATGGCGCCGCGGATCGTTTGCTGTGAGGACCCGGGGGACGTGGTGGTGCAGGAGGAGATGATGGGGCCGGTGCTGGTGGTGCAGAGGGCGGGCGATTTCGAGGAGGCGATGAGGCTGTGCAACGGGGTGCGGCAGGGGCTCGCGGCGGCGATCTTCACGGGCAGGAGGGAGCTGCGGGAGAGGTTCCGCGATGAGGCGCGGGCGGGGATCATCAAGGTCAATTCGTCGACGGCGGGGGTTGACGTGGCGCTGCCGTTCGGGGGGTGGAAGGCGTCGGGGATCGGGCCGCCGGAGCACGGGGAGGGTGATCGGCTGTTCTATACGCGGATGCAGGCGATTTACTGGGACGAGACGGTCCATGAGCGGTGAGGGTCCCATCATCGAGGACGGGCAAGGCACAGCGGCGGCGGGCGGCGGTGAGGACTTGAGCATCCCGGACCTGTTTGCGGGTGTCGTGCGACGGCATCGTGATCGGGTCGCGGTGCGGACGTCGGCTGAGCGGTGGAGCTACGGCGAGCTGGATGAGCGATCGGGGGTCGTGGCGGCGCGGCTGGTTGAGCGAGGGGTGAGCGCGTCGGAACCGGTGGCTGTGCTGCTGGAGCATGCCCCCCCTCTCGTGGCGGGGATCATGGGCGTGCTCCGTGCGGGCGGGATGTATGTGTGCCTTGATCCGGCGGACACGTCGGTGAGGCATCAGGCGGTGCTCGCTGAGGCGCGGCCGCGATGGCTGGTGACGGATGCGGAGCATGAGCCTGCGGCGGTGACGCTGATGGGCGGGCGAGCGGGGGTGATCAACCTAGATGCCCTTGAGCGCACGGGTGGGGCGATCGGGAAGGGGGATCGGGTGAGCGGGGATGGCGGGGCGTGGCTGATGTACACGTCGGGGTCGACGGGGCGGCCCAAGGGGGTGTGGCAGAGCCATCGGAACGTGATCCATCACACACGGGTGTACACGGAGCTGGCGGGGATCGGCGAGGAAGACTGTCTGTCGATGCTGGCGTCGGCGGGGGTGGCGGCGTCGGCGACGGCGTTCTTCGGGGCGCTGCTCCATGGGGCGAGCCTGGCGATGTTCTCGGTCCGGCGAGAGGGCGTGGAGCCCCTGGCGGGGTGGCTGGATGAGCAGGGTGTAACGATCTGCCACCTTGCACCGTCGGTCTTTCGTCGGCTGGCGCAAGTGCCGGGGGGGCCGGGACGGTGGTCACGGATGCGGGTGCTGCGTCTGGGGGGCGAGGCGGTGCTGCGGTCGGATGTTGAGCTGTATCGCGGGGCATGCCCGGACGGGTGCAGGCTGATGCATGCGCTGAGCTCGACGGAGACGGGGCTGATCAGTCATTTGATGATCGACAAGGCGTCGGCGGTGGGCGAGGGGATCGTGCCGGTGGGGCGGCCGGTGGCGGGGGTGGAGGTGATGATCCTCGACGAGGCGGGCCGGCTGTGCGAGGAGATTGGGCGTGAGGGGCGGATCACGGTGCGGAGCCGACACCTGGCGATGGGGTACTGGCGACAGCCCGAGCTGACGGCGGCGACGTTTGAGTGTGTGCCGGGGCGGGCCGGGGTGCGGCAGTTTGTCGGTGGGGACGTCGGTCGCGTGCTGGAGGATGGGAGCCTGGAGCATCTCGGGCGGACGGATCGGCAGGTGAAGGTTCGCGGATGGCGCGTGGACCTGGGCGCGGTGGAGGCGGCCATCCTGGCGACGGGGCGGGTGGCGGAGGCGGCGGTGGTGGCGAGAAAGGACGACCACGGCGAGACCCGTCTGACGGCGTATGTCGTGCCCGCGCCCGGGCAGAAGCCGGGGCGGACGGCGTGGCGTGAGGTGTTGGGCGAGGGCGTTGCGTCGCCGATGATGCCGCACACGTTCATCGAGATGCTCTGCCTGCCGCAGAGCGGCAGCGGGAAGATTGATCGGGCGGCTCTGGCCGCGATGCCGGCGACTGGGGTGGAACATCGGCCACGTGGGGCGCCGCCGCGTGATCACATCGAGCGGAAGGTGGCGGAGATCTGGGAGGCGGTGCTCGGGGTGCGGGGCCTGGGACTCGACG
>JADZET010000126.1 GCA_020850375.1 Phycisphaeraceae bacterium
ATCCTCTCCGAGCTCAAACGCCACTTCGGCGACAAGCTCCTGCCCGTGGTGGTGCACTTCAACATCAAACTCAATGAGGCCGCGAGCTTCGGCCAGGCGATCACGGAATATGACCCCGGCAGTCGGGGCATGCAGGACTTCGAACGGCTGACCGAGTGGCTGATGGCCAATCCCTGCGAGGCGCCCGAGGCGCCCGAGCCGGCGACGGTCGGCAGCCCGGCGCTCAGCCGCGCCGCTGAATTGGTCGAGCGAGCCCGGGCCCTGTCGCGCCGCACGGCCGCCCTGGCCGCCAAGCTCCAGGCCGACGCGGACATCCAGGCCGAGCCGAGCGTTCGCGCCCCGCAGCCGCCGACGCCCGTGGCCGAGCCCGCGCCGGCCGGCGGCAACGGCGACGGCACGATCCTCGCCCCCATGGCCCAGGAGGTCCCCGCCACGCCGCCGTTGTCGCTGTCTGAAAAACTCGCCAAGGTCTACGGCGTGCGCGCCACGACGCAGGGGCTGCTCTTCGTGCAGCCGGTCGACAGCAAGACGCGCGCCGTCGCGGTGGCGGGCGACTTCAACGCCTGGTCGCAGACAGCCACGCCGCTGGTCCGGGATGAGCAACTGGGCGTCTGGCAGGTGTGCGTGCCGGTGCCGCCGGGGCGCTACCGCTACCGATTGATCGTCGATGGCCAGTGGGTCCACGACCCCTACAACCACTACGTCGAGTCGAACCCCTTCGGCGAGCTCGACAGCGTGGTCGAGGCTGTCGTGACGGCGTGACTCAGCAGCCCACAGCCACCCATCACCGCCCATGCCCGGTGGAGACTTTCAGGGAAAACCGAAGTCACTTCCGGGGGCGGGGAGGGAAGTCATGGAAGACGTGCGGACGAGAAGGATTCTCGATGAGCTGGCGGACCTGTTCCTGACGGGCATGGCCCCGCCGGCGTCGTCCGCTGCGCCGACACGCGAACGTGCCAAGCCGCCGCGGGCTGAACCGGCCACGGTCAGCGGCGGGGAATCGTCCGTCAATGGCGACGCGCTCCGCCGGGCGATGACGGAGCAGGTGGCCGGCCCGGACGTTGTGGGGCACGTCGGATCGCCCTGGATGACGCTCGAGGATGAATTCGGCGCCGAGGCGGAAGGCCCATCGAACGGGCCGGCGCTGCATTTGGCGGACGAATCGGTCGACGCGCCGCATGTTTCCCAGCCGGCCGACGGCGGCGTTATAGTCGTCCCCGCGGCCGAGCCTGTGTCGCTGACCGTCGAGGCGGTGCTGATGGGCAATCTGCCGGGCTTCGCGGGCCCGTGGTTGACGCAGTACGCGCAGTCCCTGACGCACCAGGACACGGCCAATCCATGCGGTGTGGCAGTGCTGCACGTCGGCGACGACCAGCTGGAGCTCGAGATCGTCTATCCCCCCGGAAGGACGAGCAAGATCCCGACCAAGGGCGACGGCGGGGCAGGCATGGCCGAGCAGCTCGAGCTGCTGTCGCGCAGCGGTCCCGTCCCGCTGCGGCACTGCCTGGTGCACCTGAGCGATGCACAGAGCGAGCGGCAGCGCCGGATCGCCCAGGCCATCGGGCGTTGGACGATCGTCAGCGGGGCCGACGCGCCGGCGGTGGTGGGGGCCTACAAGCTCATCAAGCAACTCCGCCAGGACGACCCGACCGATGGGCCGGACGTGGTGCAGTTGATGGTGATGGGCGTGGATGAGCCCGACGCGGTCGAGGCGGCGGAGCGCTTCGAGACGACGGTGAGCAACTACCTGGGGCTCAAGGCCCAGTTCGTCGGGCACGTGCGGAGGATGGAGCCGGTCAACGTGCACTGGCTCGGGCCGTTGGCGGGGACGGCGGCGCACTGGCGGACGCTGACGCGGCAGTTGCGCGAGCTGGACCCGATGGTCCGTCAGCCGATCGGCGGTGCGGCGGCGGAGCCTGAGCCTGTCATCGAACCTCAGCTTGAGTCTAAGCCGGTCGCGACCGTGACGCCGCCGGTAGTGGAAGAGCCGATTCCTGAGCCCGTGGTCGAAACGCCGGTCTCCGATTTCGCTTCGGAGCCTGTGGTCGAGGCTGTGTCCGAACCTGAGACGGAGCCCGAGCCCGCGCCTGAACCTGTTATCGAGGAGGCCCCATCGCCACCCGAGGCGGTTAAGCCGGCGCCTGAGGCCAAGCCCGAACCTGTGAAGCCGGCCACGGCGCCAGCCATGACGACCGAATCTGCTATGCCGCCGGCGCTGGCGACGCTTCTGCCCGGCAGCGTGGCGCTCGAGGCGCGCAGCCCGTCGCACCCCGAGGTGGAGCTGGCGCTCGACCAGGAGGGCGTGATTCACCTGTTGCACCGGCTCGAGCCGGGCCGCGACGCCGGCAAGGCTGTGCTGGATCTATTGGCCGTGCGACGGTGGCTCAGCGAGCAGTGGTCGCTGATCAAGCTCACGCAGCGGCAGTGCCGGTTCCGCGAGCCGGCCGAGGGCGGGCAGGTGGTGCACCTGGTCACCAGCGAGCCGCGCGAGGCCATCGCCCTGGCCCAGCGGCTCGACGCCGCCATCAAGGTGCACCTGCTCGACCAGGTCCGCGTCGGCCAGGCAGTAACGTGGTACAGTCGGGCGCTGACGTAGACGCATCACATTCCCAGACAGCCCGCCTATGATGTTCGCTGGCGACGATCCCGCGTCGCCAGGAGGACACACAGCACGTATGGCCGTCAAGTTTCAGGACTACTACCAGACCCTGGGCGTCAGCCGGACCGCCACGGCCGCGGAGATCCAGCGCGCTTACCGCAAGCTCGCCCGGCAGTTCCACCCGGACGTGAACAAGTCGGCCGACGCGGCCGAGAAGTTTGCCCAGATCAACGAAGCCTACGAGGTGCTCAAGGACCCCGAGAAGCGCAAGCGTTTCGACGAGCTGGGCCCGAACTGGAAGGCCGGTCAGGAGTTTCGCCCACCGCCGGAGTGGGGGAATTTCCACTTCGGCGGAGCCGGCGGGCGCGGCCGCGGGCAACGCGGCGGGCAGCAGGGAGGCTTCAGTTTCGAGCCCGGTGGGTTCAGCGATTTCTTCGAGATGCTCTTCGGCCAGGCGGCACGCGGCCAGCGGGGAAACGGCGGCGCGCGGATGCAGGGCTTCGAGGACATGTTCGAACAGATGCACGCTGGTGACGAGGCGATGCGCGAAGCTCCCGCCCAGGAAGCTGACTTGGCGATCACGCTCGACGAAGCCTTCCGAGGGTCGAGCCGGCAGTTGCGCCTGAGCATGCCCGACGGCCAGACTCGCACGCTGGAGGTCAAGGTGCCCCAGGGCGTGCGCGACGGGCAGAAGATCCGCCTGCGCGGCCAGGCCGGCGGCGGGGCGGACCTGATCCTGCGGGTGAAGATCGCCGACGACCCGCGCTTCGAGCGCGACGGGGCGGATCTGATCACCGACCTGCGACTATCGCCCTGGGAGGCGGCGCTGGGGGCGAAGGTGCCCGTCGAGTCGATCGACGGGACAGTGGAAGTGACCGTGCCCCCCGGCAGCAGCAGCGGCCAGAAGCTCCGCCTGCGCGGCCGCGGCATTCCCAGCGGCCCGGACCAGCGCGGCGACCTCTTGGTGCGGCTCAAGATCGTCCTGCCCAAGACGCTCAGCGACGAGGAGCGTGAGCTGTTCGAGCAGCTCCGCAAGACGTCGAAGTTCGACCCCCGAGTGTAAGTGGCATTGGGGCTAGGTGATCTGGGACCGACAGGCGATGCTCCGCTAGATGATCCGACTGCCATTCTGGCACGACGCTCGGGCGGTTAGATTTCGCAAGATGTTGTTTTTACTTATTTTACGTGGCGATGCTCCCGCACACTGCTTGCATACCATTAGGCCAGAGGAGCGATCCCATGGACCTGAACCGTCTGACACTTAAATCGCAGGAAGCCCTCCGCGCCGCCCAGTCCCTCGCGGCCGAGCGCGGGCATCAGCAGGTGGACGTCGAGCATCTGCTGGCGGCGCTGGTGAACCAGGAGGACGGGCTTGTGCCGCGCCTGCTGGCGAGGATGGACGTGCCGGCCGAGCAGGTCGATGAAACATTGCGCGCCGAGCTGGACAAGCAGCCGAGCGTCTCGGGGCCGGGCGCTGAGCCGGGACGCGTGCTGGTGACGGGGCGGTTGCAGCAGCTATTGGCCGAGGCGGAGAAACAGGCCAAGCGGCTCAAGGACGAATACATCTCCGTTGAGCACCTGCTGCTGGCGATGGTGTCGATCGACACGCAGTCGCCGGCGCCGCGCGTGCTGGGGCGCTTGGGCGTGACGCGCGACAAGCTGCTGGGCGTGCTGACGCAGGTGCGCGGCAACCAACGCGTGGCCAGCGCGGATCCCGAGGCGACGTATGAGGCGCTCGAGCGCTACGGCCGCGATCTGGTCAAGCTCGCCCGCGACGGCAAGCTCGATCCCGTCATCGGACGCGACGAGGAGATCCGGCGCGTCATCCGCATCCTCTCGCGCAAGACCAAGAACAATCCGGTGCTCATCGGCGAGCCGGGCGTGGGCAAGACGGCGATCGTCGAGGGGCTCGCCCAGCGCATCGTGCGCGGCGACGTGCCCGAGGGGCTCAAGAATCGCACGGTCTACGCCCTGGACATGGGCTCGCTGGTCGCCGGGGCGAAGTACCGCGGCGAGTTCGAGGAGCGTCTCAAGGCCGTGCTGGCCGAGATCAAGAACGCCGAGGGGCGGATCATCCTCTTCATCGACGAGTTGCACACCATCGTCGGCGCCGGCCGGGCCGAGGGGGCGATCGACGCGGGGAACATGCTCAAGCCCATGCTGGCGCGCGGCGAGCTGCACTGCATCGGCGCCACCACCCTCGACGAATACCGCCAGCACATCGAGAAGGACGCCGCCCTGGAGCGCAGGTTCCAGACCGTGCTCGTCGAGCCGCCGACGGTCGAGGACACCATCTCCATCCTGCGCGGGCTGCGCGAGCGGTTCGAGGTCCACCATGGCGTGAAGATCCAGGACAACTCGCTGGTCGCCGCGGCCGTGCTGAGCAACCGCTACATCAGCGACCGCTTTTTGCCGGACAAGGCCATCGACCTGGTGGACGAGGCGTGCGCGCTCATTCGCACGGAGATCGACTCGATGCCCACCGAGCTCGACGAGGTGACGCGCCGTGTCATGCAGATGCAGATCGAGGAGGCGGCCCTCAAGAAGGAGAAGGATCCGGCGAGCAAGCAGCGCCTGGAGAACCTCCAGCGCGAGCTGGCGGACCTCAAGGGCAAGGCCGACGTGATGCGCGCCCAGTGGGAGGGCGAAAAACAGGCCCTGCACAAGGTGCACGCTCTGCGCGAGAAGATCGAGGAGCTTCGCCATCAGATCGAGCAGGCCGAGCGCGACTACAACCTTGAGAAGGCGGCCGAGCTCAAGCACGGCAAGTTGCCGCAGATCCAGCGCGAGCTGACGACCGAGGAAGCCAAACTCGCCGAGGACCAAGGCACGGCCCGCCTCTTGCGCGAAGAAGTGACGGAAGAGGAAATCGCCCGCATCGTCGCGCGGTGGACGGGCATCCCCGTGGCCCGCCTCGTCGAGGGCGAACGTCAGAAGCTCCTGCGGCTCGACGAGATCCTGCACCATCGCGTCGTCGGGCAGGACGAAGCGGTCCAGTTCGTGGCCGACGCCGTGATCCGCGCCCGGGCGGGTGTGAAAGACCCTCGCCGTCCCATCGGCTCATTCATCTTCCTCGGTCCCACCGGCGTGGGCAAGACCGAGCTGGCCCGTGCGCTGGCTGAGGCGCTCTTCGACAGCGAGCAGAACATGGTCCGCATCGACATGAGCGAGTACATGGAGAAACACACCGTCAGCCGGCTCATCGGCGCCCCGCCCGGCTACGTGGGCTTCGAGGAGGGCGGCCAGCTCACCGAGGCTGTGCGGCGAAAGCCCTACTGCGTGATCCTCTTCGACGAGTTCGAGAAGGCTCACCCGGACGTGGCCAACATCCTCCTCCAAATCCTCGACGACGGCCGGGCCACCGACGGGCATGGCAGGACGGTCAGCTTCAAGAACTGCGTGGTGATCATGACCAGCAACGTCGGCTCACAGCATCTGATGGACGACGCCATCGCCGGCGGGGACATCTCCGAGCAGGCCCGCAACGCCGTGATGAACGAGCTGCGCGCCCGCATGCGGCCCGAGTTCCTCAATCGCGTGGACGAGATCATCCTCTTTAAGCCCCTCCAGCCGGCCGAGATCCGCAAGATCGTCCGCCTCATGGCCCAGGACATCCAGAAGCGACTGGCGGAGCGCAGCATCCACCTCGACCTGACCGACGAGGCGGCGACCTACGTGGCCGAGACGGCCTACGACCCGATCTACGGCGCCCGCCCGTTGCGGCGCTACCTGCAGCGCGAGCTGGAGACGAAGATCAGCCGGGCGATTCTTGAGGGCAAGATCACCGAGGGCTCGAAGGTCCGCGTGACGGTGGATCCGGATGACGGGCTGGACCTGGACGTGCAGAGCCCGGTGGCGACGGCGTGACGGCTGGCATCTTAGGGAATAGATGATGTACCAGCCAGGTAAGGCTAACCTTGGCACGTTTGGCAACACTCATAGTCTGCCAATGCTCGGTGTGTCGAGCAAAGCATGCGTGATGGCGTCAGTCTTTACCAAGCCAGTTGACCCAGGTCGGAAGACGGCATTTAGAACAAGGGTGCGATGAGCCTCTTCGATTGCAGCTTTTCGCTTTAGCATAGCCAAATACGTATGGATCATTGTCACCCGTTCATCTGCATCTGATGCCATATGCAGATTGCTTAGCCACACACGGCTAATCACACGTAGCGACCATGCCAGAAAAGTAAACACTACGCCCACAGTGGCTATTCTTTCAAGCCACACGTTTCCGCTAGGCTGTGTGGTTGGCGTCATGCCGTTGAGCAGTTGTTTGACCGTGTCTAAAACAAGCTCATGCATGCCAAGCACATAAAACGACAATTGAATGGTTGAAAACGCCCCAGCAAGCAGCAGTGAAAAAAAGAAAATCCCCCAGAGCCAGGACTGTCGCTTGTGGTGTTTACGTTTGTTCATCCAATACCTAGCGGGCGCGGAAAGAGTCATGTGCTCGTGAAAGTTACTTAGGGTGGTTGCTAGCTTGTCTACGCATTTATTGTGGAATTCGGTGGTGTTATTTGTCCAAGACATGAGTTCGGTCGCTTGGTGATCTATTGATTCTTGAAGCTTGTCTGTTAGGTCTATGGCTTTCTTGTTGTGAGAGTCCAGAAACTCAGCCATCTGGCTGTTCCATCGTGCCAACTCGGCCGACGCCGCCTGGGAAATGTGTGGTGTAGCATCATCAAGGCCGGTAAGATGGAGGCGAGCATCAACTATGCCCAAGATAAGCTCTGAAAGGGCATGCGTGCATTTGTTCTTTGGCGGAAGAATTGCAGCCAGTGCTCCAACGGCAGACATTTCAGTAGATGCGGAGGCATGACATATTAGAAATGCTCCGACTGGGCTGTTGGCTAACGGTAACCCCTGCTCAACATAAAGAGTTTGGATGGCATGTTTAAAGCGATCGGGGTTCTTGTTGTCAGAGGTGTTCTTTCGCGCAGTATCCGCGACACCTTGAAGGTTTGAAAGGGCGGACGAGACTTGACTAATCCGCTCGATAAGATCGGAATTCGCAATGTGATTCAACTGTGATTTACACTTATTGATCCACTGCCATGCCTCTACCTCATGATCAGCCCATTGAATGGCTTGAGCTATGTTGAGAAGCGCAATCCGCTGACTGTGATGAGGGATCTCGATGTCAATCATGGGAGCTTGGTTGGCCGTTGTCATAGAGCTATCCTGGGTTGGATGGCTAGGTGAAGTGCTTGCACAGGGCAGGGGACGGCAACACCCATAGTCTGCATATCATAACCGAAGAACGCCTGATTACGAAAAGGAAAATCTTAAGCTGTTGGAAAACAAGTCGGCAACTCAAGTGGTTGTCCGCTCGCGAACTGCGTGGCTGTCTTTAGCAGCAAGCGACCATCGCTTAGCAAGGCGTCCTATCTCATTCCCCCGGGATGTAGCTGATCACGCCGGTCCACGGCGAGCTCGCCGTGGCGTAGAGGCGCTTGGGGATGCGGCCCGCGAGGTAAGCCAATCGGCCGGCTTCGACGCCGTGGCGCATGGCCTGGGCCATTTTGAGCGGATCTTTGGCGTGGGCGATGCCGGTGTTCAGGAGCACGCCGTCGGCGCCGAGTTCCATGGCGATGGTGACGTCGCTGGCCGTGCCCACGCCGGCGTCGACGATCACGGGATAGGTCGGGTCGCCCTCCTTGAGCAATTCGAGGATGATGCGGATGGCGTTGGGATTCAGCACGCCCTGGCCCGAGCCGATGGGCGAGCCGGCGGGCATGACGCTCGACGCGCCGGCCTCCTTGATCTTGCCGGCCATGATCGGGTCGTCGCTGGTGTAGCAGAGCACCTTGAAGCCGTCCTTGACCAATTCCCGGCATGCCTCGAGCGTGCCGACGGGGTCGGGCAGGAGTGTCTTCTTGTCGGCCAGCACCTCGAGCTTGACCCACTCCTTGCCGGGGTTGCCAAGCTGGTCGAGGATCTCGCGGCCGAGCCTTGCCACGCGCACAGCGTCCTGGGCGGTGAAGCACCCAGCCGTGTTGGGCAGGATCGTGTAGCGCTTGGTGTCGAGATAATCCAGCAGCGACCGGCCCTGGGCGTCGATGAGTCTCTCTCGCCGCACGGCCACGGTGACCACGTGCGTGCCGCTGAGATCCAGAGCTTTTTGCATCACGTCAAAGTCGGGGTACTTGCCCGTGCCGACGATCAGGCGCGACTGGATCGCGCGTCCAGCGACGACCAGGGGGTGATCTTGAATCGTTGTGCTCGCGTGTTCGACGGTCATCCGTGCATCGCCTTTCGGTTAGATCGCTCATCCGCCGCCGACGAGGGTCACCACTTCGACCTTGTCGCCGTCGCGGAGGGTTTTCTTCTCAGGCTCACGCCGGGGCACCACTTCCATATTGACCTCGACAGCCACCGCCGCTGCGCCTAAGCCCAGGTCGGCCACAAGATCGCGCACGGTCTGGCCGTGGAATTCGCGCTCGGCGCCGTTGACGGTCAGCTTCATGGTGCCACTCCAGACGCCTAAGTCTAGCGTGCCGGGGCGGATTCAGCCGCGCCGGCGTCGGTGG
>JADZET010000127.1 GCA_020850375.1 Phycisphaeraceae bacterium
ACCCCGTCACCCTCAGCGTGCCGGTCAAGCTCGGCATCAGCCTCTATGACTACTACGCCGACCTCGCCCAGACCTTCGGCTACATCCTCGTGGGCGTGGACTTCTCCGTGCCCCTGGCCTTCATCCCCAGCGAGTACGGCGCCTGGGACATCTCGGCCGGCGTCAACTTCCTCTTCGCCGACACCGACGTCCTCGGCGGCGCCACCGCCCTCGGGCAGGCTCAGGACAACTTCGAGCCCATCGGCGTCTTCGGGCTGGCGATGAGTTACTAAACGAGACTATCCCGCGGGATCGCCCGATCTCGCATCGCAGGTGCCGGCCGCCCTTCTCATCAATGGCCTGACGGGAACCCAGGCCATGGCCGGCGCCTACCTCCTCTGGGCTCGACCACGGCACCCGGTCGAGCCCTTTTTCTTTGCGAAAAAAAACAGCCCCCGACGCGCACCGCCGGGGGCTGTTCAATTCATTGGGCCAAGCGAGCTTCAGTCAACCACACGCCGCCGGGCGACGATCGCCGCCGCGCCAATCAACAGCAGCGCCAGCCCCGCCGGCTCGGGGATCACCGTCACCTGCATCAGCCAAGGCCGTCCGTACGCCTGCTGACCGCCCTCGCCGTCGGGGTCGAACAGGCCGATCCCCACGATCCAGCCGTTGTTGTTGATCTCACTGGCGCCCGTCAGCACCCAGCCGGAGAAGGGATCGATCAAGCCGTTTAGGTCGATGACCTGGCCGTTAACATCCCACAGAACCGCCACCGAACTGTCGTCGGAAAAAAGAGACACGCCGACGACAAGGCCTGCATCATTGACCGAACGAGCCCAGCTGTTCACCTCGCCCGGCAGATGGCCAAGCTCGACCGCCTCGGAGCTTGAGCCATTCCATCGTACGGCGACGTACCCAAGGTATGTTCCCTCCGCATCGTACTTCTTGGCAGCACCGGCCACGGTCCCCGCGGCGTTGATGTCCAAATTCGCCGTGAGGGTTTGGCCGATGGCGTTTGTCCCGAGCAGTCCCAACTCGGTGGCGTTGGCGCCGGGATCATCCCAGCGGACCACGTGCTCACCTTCGCCTAACCCCTGACCATTAACCGTCATGTACATCGCCGCCATGGCCCCCCCATCGCCGATCATGACCCGCTGGGTCGCGGGAGGTCCCGTCAGGGCGATGGCGGTCGTTCCCGCCGACGGCCACAGCAGGACCGTGCGCGATCCGCTGAACCCTGTGTAACCCCCGCGCCCGATCGCCACGCCCGCGGCATTCACGCCATCAGCCGTCGCGAGACCTCCGGGCTGGTCGAGCTCCGTGATCTGGCCCAGCGCATCCCACCGCACAGGGCTCTCGTCCAGGTACTGACCGGACGTGTCGTACTTCGTGACGTTGCCCACGATCACGCCGGCGTTGTTGACGGCCACGGCGGCCCCGTCGGTTTGCCCCGTCGCGCTGATGCCCAGAGCCTCAAGCTCGATCGCGCTCGTGCCCGAAGCGGCCCATCGCACCGCCGCCTTGCCTAGGTCCATCTGGTCCTGATACTTGGTAGCGTACCCCACCACCTCGCCCGCATCGTTCATGTCCAAGGCGCGAATAGTCACACCCGTGGGGGGATTGTTGGACGCTCCGAGGTTGCCCAATATCTCCGCCGTGACGGGGGAGGCATTCCATCGCATGACCTCATACCCAAGAACCTCCGTGTTGTCCCCGTTATGGACCGACACATTGGTCACCGCCACGCCATCGCCCACCATCAAGCTCCCAAACCCGAGCGTCTGCCCCGACACCTGCTCCGGCCCGCCCCAAATCGTCACGTAGGCCCCCGTGGAAGACGCCCACATCCCAACGACCACCAGCGCCACCGCATGCGCGCACGATACCGTCCGAATGTGTGTTCGATCCATGGCTGTTCTCCGATCTAAGAAGTATGGGATGATGCTCTCGCCCGCCGTTGCGGCGGACGCACGGTTCCGCGGGGCAGAACCTCGTCGATCTGCTATTGAATTAACCACCTCGAAACGGCATGTCAAGAAAAATTTTGTGTTTTGTTGTGTGGATAATGCCTCTATTACGCGGCCACTGGCGTTAAAAAACAGTGAAATATAAAGCAAAAAAAGGCCCGGGCGAGGTCACGCCCGGACCAATGACCGCACAGAAAGATCATGGCCAAAAACAGTATTTTCGAGGTGCGTCAGTCCAGATTCATCGTCATCAAGAATTCCGCGTTGGTCTTGACCTTCAAGAGTCGGCTCTTGATCAGCTCCATCGCCTCGACCACGTTCATGTCGGCCAATACCTTGCGCAGGCGATAGATCAGGTCCAGCTCCTTCTTGTCCAGCAGGAGCTCCTCGCGGCGGGTGCCGCTGGCGGCGATGTCGATCGCGGGCCAGACGCGCTTCTCGACCAGCCGGCGGTCGAGGTGCAGTTCGCTGTTGCCCGTGCCCTTGAACTCTTCGAAGATGATGTCGTCCATCTTCGACCCCGTGTCGACCAGGGCCGTGGCCAGGATCGTCAGCGACCCGCCGCCCTCGATCGCGCGGGCGGAGCCGAAGAACTTCTTGGGCCGTTGCAGGGCGTTGGAGTCCAGGCCGCCGGTGAGGATCTTGCCCGAGTGCGGCATCTCGGTGTTGTACGCGCGGGCCATGCGGGTGATCGAGTCGAGCAGGATCACCACGTGCTCGCCGAACTCGACCATCCGGCGGGCCTTCTCGATGACCA
>JADZET010000128.1 GCA_020850375.1 Phycisphaeraceae bacterium
GGCAACACGTCGGCCCGTGTGGCCGCTTCGGCCAAGAAAGAGAGTCAGAACATGGACGGTCAGGACCCCAAGAACCAGAACGAAGGCACCCAGGACACTTCCAACATCGAGGCGAAGGTGGATGAGGCCACTGCCACCGCGACGGCTGAAGCCGTGCCTGATCCCGTGGCTGAGATGCGAACCAAGGTCGCCGCGGAGACACAGCGGATCGCCGGCATCCGTGAGCTGTGCGCCGGCAAGCATCCGGGGCTTCCGGGGGTGGAGGCCAAGGCCATCGCTGAGGGTTGGGACCTGACCAAGACCGAGCTCGAGGTTCTGCGTGCCTCCCGGCCCAAGGCGCCGATGGGGTACGTGGTGACTTCCCCGACCATCACGGGGGCGGTGCTCCAAGCCGCCTGCCTGCTGTCGGCCAAGATCCACAAGCCCGAGGCCCACTGCGATGAGCAGGCTCTGGACGTGGCGTCCAAGCGCTTCCGCAGCGGCATCAGCCTGCAGGAACTCCTGCTCGAAGCTGCCATCGCCAACGGGTATGTCGGCCACAGCTTCCGCTCCGACGCTCGGCGGATCATGGAGTACGCCTTCTCGAGTCAGCATCCGGCCATGGCACCGATCCAGGCGGCCCTGTCGAACATCGACATTGGCGGGATCCTTTCGAGCGTGGCCAACAAGTTCCTGCTCGAGGGCTTCTTCAGTGTCGAGCGGACCTGGCGGAACATCTGTGCCGTGCGCAGTGTCGGCGACTTTAAGACGGTGACGAGCTACCGCCTGATCGGCACGGACCAGTACGAGCAGGTTGCTCCGGGCGGTGAGCTCAAGCACGGCACCCTGGGCCAGGAAACCTACTCGAACAAGGCTGACACCTATGGCCTGCTCTTGGGGATCGACCGGCGGGACATCATCAACGACGACCTCGGGGCCATCTCGACCGTCCCCCGCAAGCTCGGACGCGGCAGCGGCCTGAAGATCAACGACGTCTTCTGGACCATCTTCCTGAACAACGCCGCGTTCTTCGCCACGGGGAACAAGAACTACCTCAGTGGGGCGAACACCGCCCTGGGCATCGACGCGATGAGTGCCGTCGAGCAGGCGTTCAGCGACCAGGTGGATGCCGACGGCAAGCCCATTGGTGTGCTGCCGGCCGTGCTGCTCGTGCCGACGAGCCTGTCGGCCATGGCCACGCAGTTGTTCAAGTCCCTCGAGATCCGCGACACCACGGCCAACACCAAGACGCCCGTGGCCAACCCGCACCAGGGCAAGTTCCTCGCCGAGGTCAGCCGGTACCTGGGCAACAGCAAGTTCGCCGGCAACAGCCAGAAGGCCTGGTACCTGCTGGCGGATCCGGCCGACCTGGCGGTGATCGAGGTGGCGTTCCTCAACGGGCAGGAGTCGCCCACGATCGAGACGGCCGAGGCGGACTTCAACGTCCTGGGCGTGCAGCTGCGCGGCTACCACGACTTCGGCGTGGCCCTGCAGGACCCGCGCGGGGGCGTCAAGGCCAAGGGTGAGGTGTAAGGCTTAGGAGGTGGGTTGCTCTGGACGTCTGCGTTTGAATGAGCGTGCAGTGAAGGCGAACGCCATGGCTAACGAAAGAAAGAGCAGAAGCTGTTTGGCCGTCTCATACTTGGCCCGAAATTCACCAAGGGTCATCTGCCAACCTGTCGATCCGGTATCTCCCGTGACCATCAGAGAGAACGGGAACAGCCAGGGCGTTTGCCCCTGCACAACCTGATCCACGAAATGCAATCGGAGCGCGTCCGTTGCCCCATCAAACCATGGCCAAAGAACCAGGATGGCGCCCAGGAAAAGGAATCCTCGAACTCGTGTCCTGCTGAAGGACAGCCAGACGCTCCCAACGATGACCGCCGCACATACCAGCCAGGCGGCGAGGAACACATAAGACTCAGCAGTGGTCATGGGGTCGCTCCCCGATGTTACGCGGCGACTCAGATTTCGAACCATGATAACCGAGCGCGCGCTCGGATAGGAGAAGCAAGACATGGCGACGTTCGTGCATGACGGCAATGTGATCGACTACACCCCCGGAAGTGACGTGGCGTCCGGTGCGGTGGTGGTCCAGGGCGAACTGGTCGGTGTCTCGCCGCGCCCCATCGCGGCCAACACCGCCGGCGTGCTGGCCGTGGCGGGTGTGTTCGACTTCCCCAAGGCCACGGGGGCGAGCACGGCCATCACGGCGGGGGCCAACTGCTACTGGGATGCCGGCAACCAGCGGGCAACGACCACGGCCAGTGGGAACAAACTGATCGGCAAGAGCGTGCGTGCGGCGGCCGATGCCGACGCGACGGTGCGTATCCGCCTGATGCAGTAGCCCCCGCCCCCGGAAGGAGTGTCCGAGCGTGACCGATCTGCTAGCCCTGGGCGCTGCGTGGCTCGACCAGATGCGATTGGCGCATCTGTCCCAGCTCGTGACGTATGAGCGTGGGACAGACTCGGTCGAGCTGGCCGCCACGCTCGGAACCACGAGCTACGAGGTCACGGACGACACGGGCACGACGGTCCGAGCCCAGGGTATGGATTTCATCGTGAGTAGCGGGGACCTGATGCTAAGTGGTCAGGTCGCGGCGCCCCGCGTCGGTGACAGGATTCGGCTGACGCAGGGCACGACGCAGCGGGTGTTTGAGGTGCTCGACCTGGCTGGAAGTGGCCACTACAGGCCGTGCGACCCGACGGGACAGATGCTCCGAATTCACGCCAAGCAGATCGACGAGGTGACGTCTTGAACCGTCCGTGTGAAGAGCATCAGTATGAGCGGGTCTGCAAGAACGAGTTCGCGGCCCTCAATGCCAAGCTCGACCGCCTGGACGAAGCCATCCGCGGCACGCCCGGCAACGGCAACCCGGGGATCAAGGTACGGCTCGACCGGCTCGAACAGGCCCAGGCGGTGCGGTCGCGCCTGATGTGGATCATCGCCGGCTCCGTGGCGTCGCTGGCCGTGGCGGCGGTGTGGAAGTTAGTCGTGGGAGGTTAACCGTGTCCACCATCCTCGACATCGCCGACGCTGTGACGGCCGAACTCAACTCGCCGACCAGCCCCCTCGCTAGCCAGGTGGTCGCCCAACGGCACTACAAGCCCACATTCGACCTCAAGGAACTCAAGGACCTCCGCGTGGTGGTCGTGCCCAAGGCCGTCGAGAATACTGGGGCGACGCGGACATTGATGCAGATGGACGTGCAGATCGACGTCGGCGTGCTCAAGAAGCTCGGCGACGATCCCGTGGCGGAGGCGGACGAATTGATGACGCTTGTCGAGGCGATTGCAGCCTATCTGCGATCACGCCCGTTGGCAGGGGTTCCCGGGGCGGCGTGGGTGCGGTGCGAGAACACGCCGATCTACGCCCCCGATCACCTTGAGCAACTCCGCCAATTCACCAGTGTCCTGACGCTGACGTACCGCGTCCTGAGGTAAGCCATGAGCGTGACGAAGAAGTGGATGGGTGCGGCCGACGTGGCCGTGACGGACGTGGGTGAGCTTCTCGTCCGCAGCGGTGGCGCCGTGGAGATCAAGCGGGCCAAGATCAATGCCGCCTCCAACGGTGCGGCCGGCAACACACTGCTTCCGGGGGTGGCGGGCAAGAAGCTTTGTGTTCTGGGCGTGTGCCTGATCGCGGCCGGGGCGGTGAACACGACGTTCTACTCCGGGCCGGCGGACACGGGCACGGCGGTCAGCGCTGCACTCGCCCTGGCAGCCAACGGCGGGTTCGTCCTGCCGGTTCCGGGGGACCGTGAGCAGTACTGGTTCGCCACGAATGCCGGGGAAGCGTTGACGTTGCTCCTCAGTGCTGTGGTGCAGTGCAGCGGCTGGATCATCTACTTCGAGGTGTAGTCGTGGCCAGTGACCTGTTCAGCGTAGCGGGGGCGATCGAGGCCAACCCGGCGTCTTCCTGGGTGAAGGTGCTGGGGGCGACGATCAGCTCGGACGGCCAGTTCGCCACGGGCGGGGTGAACACCGTCTATCACTGGCTCGATGCTGGGATTGATCCCGCCAAGCAGTTCACGCAGGTCCAGATCCCGGCTGAGATCGCGCTGACCAGCGCCAACACGTTCGGTGGCGGCCTGCGCCTGCAGGAGGGTGCGAGCAGCGGCTACGTCCCCTACTACTACAAGGGCGGCAGCATCTACGGCTGGGCGGTGATGATGCAGATCGACGGCGGCGCGATGGTGCCGCTGGGCAGCCCCATTCAGACCTCGACGCCGCCGCTGTCGCTGCGGTTCGAGGCGGATGGCAACCAACTGGTCCTCAAGAAAAAGGCCGCCGGGGACGCCGACTGGGTGACGATCCGTACCGCCACCGATGCGACCTACCCCACAGGCAGGGTGGGACTGATCTCCGCTCACCCGTCGTCAGGGTTCTTCCTCGACGCCTGGGAGGCGGGATCGCTCACGCACCCTTCCACAGCAGGCATGCTCCTGCGGGGGGTGGGCGCGTGATCCAGATCGACTTCAAGGCGATGTTCTTCGATCGGCCTGCGGTGCTGAGCGCTGTCGACAAAGCCACGCGGCGCGTGCTGAGCAGGTTCGGGGCCTTCGTCCGCACCACCGCCAAGCGCAGCATCCGGCGGAAGAAGGGGCCGAGTGCCCCCGGCAGTCCGCCGCACTCACACGAGGGGTCGCTGCGGCGGTTGATCTACTTCGGCTATGACCCGAGCAAGCGGTCTGTCGTCGTGGGGCCGGTGCCCTTTGGCAAGGGCGAGGCGCCGGCCCTGCTCGAACACGGCGGCACGACCACGCTCAAACGTCGCGGCAAGGCCTTGCCGGCCCACTATCGCCAGCGGTCGTTCATGGGCCCCGCTCTTGAAGCCGAGAAGCCCAAGCTGCCGGCGATGTGGGCGGACAGTGTTAAACGGTAACCACGAGAGGATCCAGCCATGCCCAGCTTCATCTTGGGGATGAACGCCAAGCTCTATTTCGGGACGGCCGGCGCCACGGCCGCGACCGAGATGACCAATGTCCGCAACGTCACGCTGACCCTCGAAGCCGGCGAGGCCGACGTCACCACGCGGGCCAATCAGGGCTGGCGAGCCACCGCGCCGACCCTGCGCGAGTGCACCTGCGAGTTCGAGATGGTCTGGGACCCAGCCGACGCGGGGTTCACGGCCATCAAAGACGCCTTCCTCGCGGCCGGCACGGTGGCGCTCAAGATCCTCGACAAGGCCAACGGCCAGGGGCCGGACGGGGATTTTTCCATCACGTCGTTCAGCCGTGGCGAACAACTCGAAGAGGCGATCACCGTCAGCGTGACGGCCAAGCTCGCCGCCTTTAGGGATTGGATCGTAGGGAGCTAAATGTCGCTGTTAGCGCACCAACTCGACGCCCACGCCCAGTTGCCCAGCCGACTGCGCCAGGTCTTCGTCGGCCGTCAGCAGGGTGGCTTCTTGGCTTGCGGCCACGGCCAGATGAAGGGCGTCAAGTGTGCGCAGGGGCGTGGTGAACTTCGACAGCCAGTTTTGGGCCAGCGTGTACTGCGCCGCCTCTACGGACACCATCTGGTAGATCCCGTCCGCTCGGTGGTCGGCAAAGATCCGCAAGGCCTGCCTGGCGCCCTGGACTTCAAGCACACCGCTCCGGACCTTCATGGCGACGGCCGAATGGAACTCAACCTCCACCAGCGGGCTGATCGACAGTCCCTTGGCCGCCGAGACAGCCTTCTGGGCCTTGGCGCTCAGGGCCTCGGGGCAGTAGCACGGCACCAGCACACTCGTGTCGAGGTAGATCATCAGAACCGGGCCTTCCGCCGCTCCTCGAGGACCGTCGAGGGCGAGGGCTTGCCCTTGACGCGGATGGACTCGCGGAACTTCGACAGGTCCGGCAGCGACGGCTGCTCCTCGGGCTCGACGGGCCCCAGGCGGGCCACCGTCTTGCCCCGTTGGGTGATCAGGGTCGTTTGGCCCCGCTTGGCGGCCTCGAGCATGCTCTTGAACCGCTGGCGGGCCTCGCGGGCACTGAGTTTTCGCATGGCCAGACTCCTGTGTACACCGTAAGTGTACACCATGTTCTATCATCGGTCAATCAGGGGCTTAACATGAAGACTTTCACAGACAACGCCAGCCGATCGTGGACGATTCAACTCACGCTCGACGCGGTTAAACGCGTCAAGAACCTCGTCGGGGTGAACCTGCTGGAGCTGGAGGCGGGCGATCCACCCTTGCTCACCAGGCTGGGCACGGACGTGCTCTTGCTCTGTGACGTGATCTATGCCCTCATCAAGCCGCAGGCGGATCAGCGGCAAGGCGGCGGCGTATCCGACGAGCAGTTCGCGGCGGCCCTGGGAGGTGACGCCATCTTGGCGGCGCAGACGGCGTTTTATGAGGAGCTCGTGGATTTTTTCCGGGGGCTGCATCGCGGCGACCTGGTCAAGGTTGTGCAGATGCAGCGAAGAATGATCGACCTGGCGGTGCAACGCATCGAGACACGGATCGACGGGCTCGACCTCGAGGCGGCGGTCACGACGACCCTTGGCGGCTCGTCTATGAACTTGCCGGCGTCGTCGGCGTCGACCCCGGGCCCCTGACACTGCGTGAGCTGCTGGCCATGGCGGAGGGACGCAGCCGCCAAGCATGGAGCTACACGTCGACGATTCTGGCCATGCTCGCCAACACGCACCGAGATCCCAAGAGGAGTCGGCCGTTCAAACCCCGTGACTTTGACCCCTACGCCCGGATCGACCAGCGCGATGCGGCCATCGCCATCGACGACCTGGGCGTGCTCAAACAAGCATTCATGCAGATGCGTAGGTAACTCATATGAGTCGCA
>JADZET010000129.1 GCA_020850375.1 Phycisphaeraceae bacterium
CTGGCCGCGATGCCGGCGACTGGGGTGGAACATCGGCCACGTGGGGCGCCGCCGCGTGATCACATCGAGCGGAAGGTGGCGGAGATCTGGGAGGCGGTGCTCGGGGTGCGGGGCCTGGGACTCGACGACGATTTTTTCGAGCTCGGGGGGGATTCGCTGCTGGGCGTCGATGTGCTGCTGAGGGTCGAGCAGACGTTCGATCTGTCACTGTCGCCGTCGTCGCTGATCGAGCATTCGTCGCTGCGGTCCTTCACGGCGGTAGTGGCTGCCGGATCGGCGCCGGCCACGCGGTCGCCGCTGGTGTCCGTGCGCGCCGTCGGGAGCCGGTCGCCGTTGTTCCTGGTCCATCCTGCCACCGGCAGCCCGGCGTGCTTCGGGCTGTTGGCACGGCTGTTGCACCCCGAGCAGCCCGTCTACGCCTTTCGTTCGCCCGGGCTGCTCGGCGAGTGCTGGCCCCTGACGAGCGTGCCGGCGATGGCCAGGCGGTATGTGCGGGAGCTGCTGGCCGTGGCGCCGCGGGGTCCCTACCTCCTGGGCGGAGCGAGCGCCGGCGGTCTGATCGCGATGGAGATGGCCAGGCAGTTGACGCAGAGCGGGCGAGACGTCACGAGGGTCATCCTGATCGATACCTCGTATCCGCCTTTACGCCCGCGCACGGGATGGCGTCGGGTCATGGACTGCCTGCGCGACACCGTGCGTCTGATCCGCTGGGGGTTCTGGCGCGCGATAGGGGTGGCGGGCCGGCCCGGGTCGCTCCCCGGCTATCGACGTTTCGTCAGTCATCTGCTGCACGGAGCGATCAATGCCTATCGGCCGGGGCTGTACGAGGGCGACCTGACGCTGGTGGTCAGCTCGGATCAGGATCCCGTCCGCCGGGAGCGCGTGATGATGATGCTCGACTGCTGCCGTCAGACGCGGGTGGTCACGATCCCCGGCAACCATGATGACATGTTCCGCCAGCCGATCGTGCGGCACGTGGCGCGGGAGTTGGGGGCATGGCTCGACGGGGTGAGCCACGGCGCAGATGTCCGTCAATCCGGGGAGGCCGCGGGGGTTGGAGGCGGCGAGAGAGGCTGAACTCCGACGTCAATTTACGGGCCTGACTTCACGAAGGCTGATATTGCTCGTCGCTGACTTTCTCGAGCCAGTCGACGGACTTGCCGTCGAGTTTTTCGTGGATCGCGATGTGGGTCATGGCGGTGGTCGGGGCGGCGCCGTGCCAGTGCTTTTCGCCCGGGGGGAACCAGATGACGTCGCCGGGGCGGATGACCTCGACGGGGCCCCCCCACCGCTGAGCCAGGCCGCAGCCGGAGGTCACGATGAGCGTCTGGCCGAGCGGGTGGGTGTGCCAGGCGGTGCGGGCGCCGGGCTCGAAGGTGACGCTGACGCCGGCCACGCGGGCGGGGTCGGGGGCGTCGAGAAGCGGGTCCATACGGACTGTGCCTGTGAACCAATCCGCGGGGGCCTTGGCGGAGGGTCGGGAACCATTTCGCTTGATTTCCATGCGTCCGCTCCGATGGCGTGGACCGTTGCTTGCTGGTGCGGATTCTAGGCTGGCCCCGGTGTGGCTGACCTGGCCACGGCTGCTGGTTTTCGCTCGGAGTGGCGGGATCATAAAATGGTCGGCTTGTCGTGTCTCCGAGCACCTTTTGAGGCGACGCTGGACGTCAAGCAAGAGTCGGCGTCCGCAGCATGCCGTTTTCAATGGAGCGAGCGATGGCGAAGAAGAAGATCGGCTTCATCGACGAGTACCTGGACAACTGGCACGCGGAGAACTATCCGGGGCTGATCGCCAAGAGCGATCTGGGGGGGGAGTTCGAGGTGGCGCTGGCGTGGGAGATGCGGCCGGCGCCGACGACGGGGGCGACGATCGATCAGTGGTGCCAGAAGCACGGGGTGGGTAAAGCAAGGAGCATCGAGCAGGTGGTGGCGGAGTGCGACTGCATCGCCATCCTGGCCCCGCGCGACGCGGGGACGCATGAGGAGCTGGCGGACCTGCCGCTGCGGTCGGGCAAGCCGGTGTATATCGATAAGCCGTTCGCGCCGGACGTGGCAACTGCAAGGCGGCTGTTCGAGAAGGCGAAGAAGCACAAGACGCCGATGTATTCGTCGTCGGCGCTGCGATTCGGGTCGGCGCTGACGGCGGCGCTGGATGGGGCGTTGGCGGGCAAGAAGGTGAACTACGTCGCGACGCGGGGCAGCGGGAAGTTCGCGGAGTACGCCATCCATCAGATCGAGATGCTGGCCATGACGCTGGGGACGGGGGCGACGCGGATCATGCAGCAGGGCAACGCGACGGCGCAGCAGATGCTCGTGGACTACCCGGACGACCGGCGGGGGCAGATCGCGCTGGTGCCCGGGCATGATTTCACGCTGGTGGCGGGGTGGGGCGTGCCGGGGGAAGGCGGGTCGCATCGGATCGACCAGATGAGCGACTTCTTCCCGCGGTTCATCGACGCGATGCTTCAATTCTTCCGGACGGGGCGATCGGCGGTGCCCGCGGAGCAGACGATCGAGATCGCGGCGCTGCTGGAGGCGGGGTGCGCGGGGCTGGAGCGGATGGATCAGTGGGTTGAGGTGCCGCGGTAGCCACTACTTGGCTGGGTTATTCCACGCTGAAACGGGCGACGAGCTCTTCGTTGACGTCCACGCCTAGGCCGGGCGTGTCGGGGATGGTCAGATAGCCGTCGTGGCTCATGCGGATGGCGGGGGTGCAGAGGTCATTGAGGAGCTTGGCGGAGGAGACGTTGTACTCGAGGAAGAGGGCGTTGGTGAGGTAGGCGTTGAGGTGGAGGGAGGCGGCCTTGAGGAGGTCGGTGAGCCAGGCGTGGGGGCAGCAGTCGATCTGACGGCGGGCGGCGAGGTCGGCAATCTGGCGGCCGACGGTCAGGCCGCCGCAGCGGCTGAGGTCGGGTTGGAGGACGTCGACGCGGCCGACGTCGGCGAGGCGTTCGAATTCGCGGACGCCGGCGGCCTGCTCGCCGGCGGCGAGGCGCAGGGTGGTGGTCTGGGCGGCGACCTGGGCGTAGCCCTCGAAGTTCTCGGGGTGGAGGAAGTCTTCGAGCCAGAAGACGTTGAGGGCTTCGAGCTCGCGGACGAGGCGGATCCAGTCTTTGAGGGGGCGGGGCTTGAAGGGGTTTTGGGGGTCGATGCCGTACCAGCCGGCGTCGACCATGAGGTCGATGTCGGGGCCGGCGGCTTGGCGGGCGGCGCGGACGAGGGCGATGTCCAGGGCGAGGTCGTGGCCGAAGACGCCCCAGCCAAACTTGATGGCTTTAAAGCCGTGGGCGAGGTAGTCGTCGACGGCGCGTTTCATGTCGTCGGGGGTGGGGCGGAAGAGGGTTGAAGCGTAGGCCTTGACGCGGTCGCGGTATTTGGCGCCGAGGAGACGCCAGACGGGTTGAGCAAGCGCTTTGCCGGCGATGTCCCAGAGGGCGATGTCGGCGCCGCTGATCATCTGCATGCCGGCGCCGGATCGGCCGTAGTAGGCGAGGTAGCGGTACATTTTTTGCCAGAGGCGTTCGCGCTCGAGGGGGTCCTCGCCGATCAGGGCGGCGCGGAGGGACTCCATGCCGACCTGGCCACTTGCGGGGGCGTGGACGACGGCGCGGCCGACGTGGGGCTGGGTCTCGACGTCGGACCAGCCGACGATGCCGGCGTCGGTGGTGATCTTGATGAGGCAGATGTAGCGCACGCCGTGGGACTCGCCGGCGTGGGCGGGGTCGGAGTAGTTCTTGCCGGTGTCGAGGACATAGGCCTGGACGTCGGTGATCTTCACGGGCGTAGGCTCCTAGGCGAAGGTCAGGGCGACCTTGAGGGCTTGCTGGTGTTGTCCGGCGGCGACGTCGAAGGCGTCGCGGAAGCGGTCGAGGGGGAAGCGGTGGGTGATCAGGCGGCTGAGGTTGAGGGAGGGGTCGGTGAGTTTTTTCACAGCTTCGTCGAGGCGGTCCTGGTCGTTGCAGGCGCCGACGATCTCGAGTTCCTTGCAGGAGACGGCGAAGAGGTCGATGGGGGTCTGGCCGGGGATGGGGGAGAAGATGACGAGGCGGCCCTTGGGACGCAGGAGCGAGAGGCCGTCGCGGACGGCGTCGGGCCGGCCGACGGCGAGGATGACGGCGTCGTAGCCGAGGTTGTCGGTCTGGTCACGGAGGGCGGCGACGGGGTCTGGCAGGCCCTTGGTGTTGAGGGTGACGCCGGGGGCGAAGGCGAGGCGGAAGTCGTAGTGGCCGCTGATGACGACCTTGGACAGCGGCATGGCATGGGCGAGCATGGCGATCAGGACGCCGAAGGGGCCGTCGCCGAGGATCAGGAGGCGACCCCCCTGCTGGAGGTTGGCCTGGGCCAGCGCCTGGAGGCAGACGCAGATCGGTTCGGCGAGGGCGGCGAGTTCGAAGGGCACATCATGAGGGACTTTGCGGGCTCGGTCGGCGCGGACGATGTAATACTCGGCGAAGGTGCCGGGGAGCGTCAGGCCGAAGTGACGCATGGAGGGGCAGAGGTGGCCTCGGCCGCTGCGGCAGTCGGGGCATTGGCCGCAGGGGTGGACGGGGTGGGTGGCGACGCGGTCGCCGACGTTGAAGCCTTGGACGTTGCGGCCGAGCTTGGCGACCGTGCCGGCGCCTTCGTGGCCCATGACTACGGGCAGGGGCGCGCCGAAGGGGTTCTCGCGGATGTCGATCAGGTCGGAGGTGCAGATGACCGCGGCGCCGGTCTTGATGAGCATCTGATCGTCGTCGATGGTCGGGACGGGGACGTCGACCAATTCGAGTTTGCCCACGGCCTGGAGTTGGAGCGCCTTCATCGTTCGATTCCGGGGAGGTCGAGGAATACCGTTCGTGCGAAGCGGTCAGGGCAGGACGTTGAAGGGCTTGATGGCGCCTCGGCCGCGCATGGGGGCGAAGCACTCGGCGTAGGGGCAGCCGACCTGGTCGCCCCAGTAGGCGTCGGGGCGGCGGCAGAGGCCTTCGAAGCCCTGGCCGACGGCGGCGCGCATGGCGGTTTCCTGGGATTGGTGATGGAGCAGGAGTTCGATCTTGCGGGCCTCGAAGTCGGTGACGTCCACGAAGTGGGTGGCGGGGAAGAGGAATGGGCCGTGGGGCAGGACGGTGAAGACGGCGGGGTGAGAGGCCAGGGGCGGGGAGGCGGTGGGGATGACGGGAAGGCAGGACTGCATGGCGCAGTGGCGGACGAGGTCGTGGGTGGTGATGTGGTCCTGGTTGTAGTCCTCGTGGTAGTGGGTGAAGATCAGGTCGGCGCGGGTCTGGCGGATGGCCTCGATGACGGCGCGGCGGACCTCGGGGGTGTCGTAGAGGTATTCGTCCTGCTCTTGGAGGTTGATGAACTGGGCGCCGAGGGCGTGGGCGAGGCGGGCCATCTCGTCGTGGCGGATCTGGGCGGCCTGGGCGCGGGGGATGTCGGGCTGCTGGACGAATCCGGCGGAGCCGTCGGTCAGGGTGACGAAGGCGAGCTGGTCGCCGCGGGCCTGGCACTTGAGCATGGCGCCGAGGCAGCGCATCTCGTCGTCCTGGTGGGCCATGATCGAGACGATACGCATGGGCAGTCCTCCTACGCCTGACTGTAGAAACTCCGTCAATAGGAATGTACCATGTCCGCCCATAGCTTGAGTCGGGAACGAGAGATAGGCCAAAGTTGGGATAAAACCCTTTCGTTCTGGTCGCGGGAATCTTCAGGGGGAATGGAACCGGCATGATCGTTGACGTGCACAGCCACGCGTGGCAGTACCCGGACCACTTCAGCGACGACTTTCGTCGTCAGGCCAAGCGGTCGCGGTCGGGAGTGGAGGTGGATCTGACGACGCGGTATGAGTCCTACGCGGCGACGGCGCCGGCGGGGACGCGGACGGTGGTCTTCGGCGGGAAGGCGAGGCTGTCGGGGCTGTGGGTGGATGATCGGTTCGTGGCGGGGTATGTGGCGGAGCATGCGGGGCAGTTGATCGGGTTCCTGTCGGTGGACCCGACGCAGGACGGATGGCAGCGGGAGATGCGGCAGGGGCATGAGGAATTGGGGCTGCGGGGGATCAAGCTGATGCCGATGTACGCGGGGTTTCGGCCGGATGATGCGATGCTGGAGCCGCTGTGGGAGTATGCGCAGGAGCATCGGCTGCCCGTGCTGCTGCACACGGGGACGACGTTTGTCTCGCAGGCGCTGCTCGAATACACGCTGCCCCGGCATCTGGATGCGGTGGCGATCCGGTTCCCGGAGGTCAGGATCATCATGGCTCACCTGGGTCACCCCTATGAGGGCGAGTGCGTCGCGGTGATCCGCAAACATGCGAATGTCTACGCGGACGTCAGCGCGCTGCACTATCGGCCATTCCAGCTCTACCAGAGCTTGATGCTGGTGCAGGAGTATGGGGTGTGGGAGAAGGTGCTGTTCGGGAGCGACTACCCGTTCACGACGGTCAATGCGAGCATCGAGGGGTTAGGCAGGCTCAATGCCATGGTCGAGGGGACGGGGCTGCCGAGGCTTAACACACAGCAAATCGACGCGATGATCCACCGCGACAG
>JADZET010000130.1 GCA_020850375.1 Phycisphaeraceae bacterium
ACCACGTGGCCAAGGAGATCGGCGCCATCGCCAAGCCCGACCAGATCCGCTTCACCGACAGCCTGCCCAAGACGCGCTCGGGCAAGATCATGCGTCGGCTGCTGCGCGAGCTGGCCAACAGCGGCCAAGTCCGCGGCGACACCACCACGCTCGAGGACTTCTCCGTGCTGGCCACGCTCCGCCAGAGCGAAGAGGGCTAAGAACAACGACACTACCCCTAAGCCGTTCTCTCACAGACGATGTTGAGCAGGCGTCCGGCCACGTAGACCACGCGTGCCACGGGGTGAGTGCCAACACGTCGACGAACGGCCGGGTCCGCCAGGGCGGCCTGCTCCACCTCGGTCTGCGTGGCCGTGGCGGGAAGTGTCAGCCGACAACAGATGCGGCCGTTGACCTGGATGCCATATTCAACACAGGGATCGGGAGCGAGGTCCGGGGCATAGGCAGGCCAGGGCGCGTCAACCACAAGTCCTGGACCGCCGATCCGCTCCCACAATTCGTGGCTGATGAACGGGGCAAACGGGCTGAGCAGTTGGATGACCACACGGGCGTGTTCGGGTCGGTGGCAGTCCTGGTTGACCAAGCCGTTGAGCAGTTCCATCAACGCCGCGATGGCTGTGTTGTAGCGCAGGTCGGCGATGTCCTGGGTGACCTTTCGAATGCTCCGGTGGATCAGCCGCGACAGTTCGGCCGGCGGCTCGGGCCCGGCCTCGAAACGAGTCTGAGTGACGTACCGCCACACACGTTCGATGAACCGGCGGATGCCGACGATGCCCTCGTCGCGGAAATCCGCGCTGCCCTGGTAGGGCCCCATGAACATCAGGTAGCAGCGGAAAGTGTCGGCGCCCCACTGGTCAATGTAGCGGTCGGGGTTGATCACGTCTTGCGGCCGGCTCTTGCTCATCTTCGCGCCATTGCGGGTGATCAGGCCGTGGGCCCGAAACCGTCGGAACGGTTCCTCGAACTCGATCAGCCCCAGATCCTTCAGGGCCATGGTCACGAAGCGGGCGTACATCAGGTGCAGCACCGCGTGCTCCTGACCGCCGATGTACATACCCACCGGCAGCCATCGCCGGGTCAGGTCGTTGTCGAAGGGCGCGTCGGCCCGATCAGAGCTGGGATAGCGCAGGAAGAACCATGAGGAATCCAGGAAGTTATCGCACACGTCGGTCTCGCGTGAGGCGGGTCCACCGCAGGTCGGGCAGACTGTTCGAACGAACTCCTCGCATCTCGCCAAGGGGCTGTGCCCTGAACCGTCAGGCCCGAATTGCTCCATCGCGGGCAGCAGCACGGGCAACTGCTCCTCCGGCACCGGAACGGTTCCACAAGCGGGGCAGTGAATGATGGGGATCGGCGTGCCCCAGTACCGCTGACGGCTGACGCACCAGTCGCGCAGGTGATACTCCACCCGGCCCTCGTGATCGCTTCGCCCGATCCAGTGCCGCTGGGCGGCCGTGGTGATTGGCGACCAGTCGAGCTGGTCCAGGTGATCCAGCAGGCGCTGGGCGTAGGCCGTGATACGGAAGAACCATTGAAGCATGTTCCGTGGCTCGACGGCGGTCTTGCACCGCTCGCAGACGCCGCCCTCAGCCTGTTCGTCGGCCAGCACGGTGCGGCAGGCTGGGCACCAGTTCACGGCCGCCTGCTTCTGATACGCCAAGCCAGCTTTGAACAGACGGACGAAGATCCACTGCGTCCAGCGGTAATAAATGGGGTCCGTGGTGTTGACCTGGTGCGACCAGTCGAACATGGCGCCGATCCGCTTGAGCTGGCCGTCGCGGAAGTGGCCGATGCTGCGCGGAACCAGGGCGGCGGGATGCACCCCGGTCTTGAGGGCGTAGTTCTCCGAGTGCATGCCGAAGGCATCCCAGCCCATGGGCTCAAAGACGTTGCAGCCTTGGGCACGCATGAACCGGCCATGGATGTCGCTGCCGACAAAGGCGAAGACATTTCCCACGTGCAGCCCCTCGGCGGAGGGATAGGGGAACATCATCAGGTTGTAGTACGGGCGTGGTGCGCCATGCAGATCAACCTTGTGGGTCTGCTGCCGCTCCCATCGCTCGGACCAGGCGGGCTCAATGACGGCCGGATCGTAGACTTCGCTCATGGCGGTCCTTTCCGCCGCGGGCGCAAACAAAAACCCCGCGGCCATGGGTCGCGGGGATCGATTGAAAACCACAGGATCCGCGACCCGTCAGCGCAGCGTAAGCCCGAGAAGAGCAAGGAGGATCAGGCTGGGCTGCTGACGGGTCATAAGTACCTCTGCCAATACTATATCGGCTGGCAGGATCAGCGCCAATAGCTGGTCATTCAGATTCGAATTCGAGTTACAATTCGTCGATGCCCACGAAGCTCTCGGTGAACGTCAACAAGATCGCGCTGCTGCGGAACACGCGGGACTACGGCGTGCCGGACGTGGCGGCGATGGCGCGGATCTGCCTCGAGGCGGGGGCCCATGGGATCACGGTGCACCCGCGGCCGGACCAGAGACACATCCGGCCGGGGGATGTCCATGACCTGGCTGGGCTGCTGAAAAACTACCCCGGCCGGGAGTTCAATATCGAGGGTAATCCGTTCGAGGGGCCGTACATGGAGTTGGTCGGGGCGGTCCGGCCGGACCAGGCGACGCTGGTGCCCGACGCGCCGGGCCAGCGGACGAGCGATCACGGCTGGGACGTGGGGCGCGAGCGAGAAAGGCTGATCCCCGTCGTGCGGAAGCTGCGCGACTGGGGCGTGCGCGTGAGCCTGTTCATGGACTCGGACGTCGGCGCCATCGAGGCCGTGCCGGCCACCGGGGCGGACCGGGTGGAGCTCTACACCGAGGCGTATGCCGCGGCCTTCCGTCACGGCCGGGCGGAAGTCGAGCTGCCGAAATATGTCGCGGCGGCGCGGCGAGCGACGGGGCTGGGCCTGGGCGTCAACGCCGGGCACGACCTGAACCAGAAAAACCTCGGGCTCTTCTGCCGGTCGCTGCTCAACGGTGAATCCGAGGTGCTCGAGGTGTCGATCGGCCACGAGCTAACCGCCGAGGCGCTGGTCGATGGCTTGGGCGCGACCACCGCACGCTATCTGCGTGTGCTGGCCGAGGCCTGACCAACGCTCTGACAACGGCGCCGCGGGCAAGCGTCGTCACCAACCACCAACATCTGACGACTCACGGCATCCGACGGGAGCGATGTGCCTCTGCCCTCATGTCACTTCCATCAGGTGCGAACATGGCCCGCGAGCATTGGCAGTTCTGAAGGAAAACCGTGGCACGCGCGATCAAGTACCGGGCGGACGTGTCCGCACTACATGAATCGCCAAGCCGTGTTATCTCTTCTGACACAACGGTGGAGGTTGCGACGAGATTTCATCTCCTAGGGGAGACCCCGATTGGCGTTTTCCACAACGACTCCTCGATGTCCGCCCCTGAACACCATGGAAGACATTTTTTATGTTCATTGTTGTCAGTGCAATATGACATTTTTGTTGCGCGCACGCCAAAATTGATGACAGGCTTTTACTTTTTCTTAGGGTATTCGGGTTATCCCCAATTGACACTTGTCAACAGCCGCAGTGTTGGTAGCATGGGTATCGCCTGTGGTGGATGATGTTCGCCCTGGCACTTCAATTCGCCCCCGGAAGGGCTCGGCTTGGCTTCGGCCTTGCCGGGCCTTTTTTGTTTTTCATGCGGATGCAGGCTCGGACAACCGCTCAACTCTCGCGGTGGTGCTGGCTTAGCTACAAATGTAGCATCACCACGATCCATGCATCGTCTTGAGGCATCCCCGCCCGTGAACCGGCCGATCCGGGGCATGGCCCGCCGCCGGAAGATTTTTTTTGGTGACCGAACCCGGCCGATGTAAGGGCCAGCGGCTGACGACGAACGCCCGCAGCTGTCACGCCGGGGGCTGGCTGGCCATGGTCTGGCCGGCCGCGACACACCCCTGTCGTCAACCCCAAGGATGATCTGCGCGTGACGGTTCCCTCCCCCGCCAACGGCTCGCCCGTCATCAAGGTGAGCGACGTGGTCAAGACCTTCGACGGCCGGACCGTCCTCGACGGTGTCAACCTCGAGGTCATGCCCGGGCAGACCATGGTCATTATGGGCGGCTCGGGTTGCGGAAAGAGCACGCTGCTGCGCGTCATGATCGGGTCGCTGCGCCCTGATCGCGGGAACGTCGAGCTCTTCGGCCAGGACATCACCCAGCTCGACGAGGACAAGCTCAACGCCGTCCGCAGGCGGTTCGGCATCCTCTTCCAGTCCGGCGCTCTTTTTAACTCGATGACCCTGCGGCAGAACGTCGCCCTGCCCCTGGAGGAGCACACCCCCCTGCCGCGCCAGACCATCGACATCATGGTCAAGATCAAGCTCGAACTCGTGGGCCTGCGCGAGCACGCGGACAAGTACCCGGCCCAGATCTCCGGCGGCATGAAGAAGCGGGCCGGCCTGGCCAGGGCTTTGGCGCTCGACCCGCAGATCCTCTTCTACGACGAGCCCTCGGCCGGCCTGGACCCGGTGACCAGCGCCGAGATCGATCAATTGATCATCAAGCTCTCCCGCTCGCTGGGCGTGGCCAGCGTCGTCGTCACGCACGAGATGGACTCGGCCTTCGCCATCGCCGACCGCATGGCCATGCTCGACAAGGGGCGCGTGCTGCGGGTCGACGGCCGGGCGTGGTTTGACGAGCTCCGCCGTACGCAGGGCCCGCTGGGTGACGAGAAGCAGGAGCTCATCCGCCAGTTCCTCCGCGGCGACGCCGACGGGCCGATCACACGCCGCAAGCAGACCACGGGCTACGTCGATGACCTCCTGGGCGTCGCCCCGGCGCTGATCGCGCCGCGGCCGGCGGTGCAGGCCTCGCGTGGACCTAAACTATAGATAGCTCACCACAGAGATCACGGAGGACATGGAGAGGAAAGACAGAGTTCAATTCAACAGAGTCCAATTCAATTGAATCATTGTTTTGGATCGACTCCGTGATCTCTGTGTCCTCCGCGGTGAAATCTGATCTGATTGGAGATCGAATCGATGCGGCCAATTCATGACAACTTGCGGGCGGGGCTCTTCGTGCTCGGCGGGGTGGCGCTGGCGATGGCGGTGATCTTCGCCCTGTCGGACGTCGGGGCGTTCTTCCAGCGGACGCGGGCGCTGCGCGTCAGCTACAAGCTCAGCGACGGGTTGCGCGGCCTCAAGGAGGGCGCCGTGGTGAGCCTGGGCGACACGCCCATCGGCGAGGTGACGGCGATTGAGGATGCGTTCGAGGCGCCCGGGGAGGGCGGCGACGGGCGGGTGGTCGGCAAGATCGTCAGCGCCGAGATCCCCCGCCGTTACCGTCTGCACCGCAACGCGCGGGTGGAGCTGGTCGTGCCGACGCTCGGCTCGGGGACCAAACTCAACATCACCAGCGTCGGCGACGGCGAGCTGTACAAGGGGCCCGAGCCGATCCCCGGGGCGCTGGCCGGGTCGCAGCTGACGGACAATCTGATGCGCGACGCGGGCATCCAGGACCAGCAGCGCCACGAGATCCAACAGATCATCGCCAACCTCCAGCAGATCACCCAGACGCTGCGTGAGGACCTGCCCACGCTGACGGCCTCAGCGCGCAAGATCCTCGGCGAGACCGAGCCGCTCTCGGCCGACGCGCGCGAGAGCGTGGCGGAACTCAAGGCGAGCCTGTCCCGGATCAATGAGCTGGTCGGCCAGGTCCAGGGCCACAGCGGGCCGTGGTTCGAGCGGATCGACAAGATCACCGCCTCGACGACAAGCCTGACCGGCCGGATGGATCAACTGCTGACGGACAAGGACCAGGCGCTCCGCCAGACGATCGACCAGATCCACGACCTGAGCGCGAAGGCGGCCGCCGCGGCCGAGGACGCGCGGGCGGTGGTGGCGGAAATGCGGACACTGGCCGCGTCGAGCCGACCGGGGATGGAACGCGTGATGGCCAACCTCCAGCTCACGGGCGACCAGCTCAAGCTCGCGGCCATCGAGGTCCGCCGGTCGCCCTGGCGACTGCTCTACAGCCCATCCAAAAAGGAACTCGAGACCGACAACCTCTACGACGCGGCCCGCTCCTTCGCCCTGGCGGCCAGCACGCTCGAGGGCTCGCTCGCCAGTCTCAAGGAGGTCACGGCCGACACGCCCGAGGATCGCGCGCGGATCGAGCAGATGAACGCCTACCTGGACAAGCTCTACGGCCGTTTCCAGGAGGCGGAGCAGGCGTTCTGGCGCGAGCTCGAGGGCGTGCGGTCGGCGCAAAAGAAGCGCTAAGATAAGAGGGGCATCACGGGAACGTGCCCACACGGGGGAACGGTTCATGAGACGCCAGACGTTCGAGAAACGAACGCTCATCGACGCGCCGGCGGAGGCGGTGTACCGCTGGCATGTCTCCCCCGGAGCGTTCGAGCGACTGGCGCCGCCGTGGCAACGGATGAGGGTGCTGGCGGGCGGGCGGGTTGAGAACGGCTCACGTGTCGAGTTGATCGTGCCCACCGGCCCGATCCGCCGGCGGTGGATCGCTGAGCACCGCGACGTCGAGTCGGGGCGGGGCTTCGTGGACGTGCAGGTGCAGGGGCCGTTCGCTGTCTGGGAGCACACGCATCGTTTCGAGCGGAGATCGGAGCGTCAGACGGAGGTGATCGACCACGTTGAGTTCGCGCTGCCGTTCGGCGCCGCGGGCTCATTGCTGGCGGGTGCTGTGACACGGCAACTCGAGCGGTTGTTCCACTACCGCCACCGCGTCACGGCGGCGGACCTCGCGGCGCAGCAACGGGGCGAGAGCCGGCCTCGCATGCACGTCTGGATCACGGGGGCGTCGGGGCTTGTCGGGGCACGCCTGGCGACATTCCTGACCAC
>JADZET010000131.1 GCA_020850375.1 Phycisphaeraceae bacterium
CCAACGCCCTGCGGCCTCCGCGGCCTCCCAAGGCCGCCGCTCAACTGCTCAACTGTTCAACTGCTCTCACCCCCCCTCCCCTCCAATTCAAAATCCTCCCCCTCGAGCGCAACTGGTCCGCCACCCTCCGCCTCGAGAAGTGGCAGCTCCACCCTCGCCTCGCCCAGCACTTCTTCGTCTGCCCCCACTGCCGCCGGAAATGTTTGAAGCTTTTCTTACCTCTCTGCCTCAAGCAGGAATACCACGACGCCCTGCTCGCCCACCTCTACTTGAAGAATCTCCGCTCCCGCCGCCCCAACGCCCCCAGCTCACCCGACGAGCAGCGCCTCGCCACCCGCTACAGCCTCCTCTTCCCACCCGTCACCCCGCGCTGCCGACAATGCCTCCCCCTCCGCTACGGCGAGGTCAAGAAAAAGAAACCCCGCTGACCCCCGCCTGCGCCGCCCCCCGCGTCCCCCGCGTCCCCCGCGTCCCCGCGAGCCGCGACGTCCCCGTCGCGGCCACCCCCCAAACAACCCTTCACGCTCCCTCCCCCGCATCGACAACTCCCAACCTCACCCCTGGACAATCCCCCCGATTCCCTCGATCATCCCTAACATGTCTTCCCCCCCGTTCACCCCTTGGCTCATCACCTTCGGCACCTATGGCTCACGTCTCCACGGCAGCGACCTGCCCACCGTCGATCGCCGTCGTAACCAGGTCGGCCAACCCTTCGAACCCCCCGACCCACCCCGGCAGAACGCCGAGCGATCCCGCCTCACCGCGCCGCCCGTCTATCTCACACCTCCCCAGCGTCGCCTGATCGAATCTCAACTCCCCCTTCTCTGCCAACGTGGCCACTGGCTCTACCGCATCGCCGCCGCTCAACCCGACCACATCCATATCATTCTTGATATCCCAACCGACATCCATGGCCATCAAGTTCGTCAGTTCCTCAAACGCTGGCTCACCCAGCTCCTCACCGCCGAATTTTCTTCTTCTACAGACAGCGAGCCGCGTCGTCCCCGACGCGGCCCCTCCCGAATCACCCCACTCCCCGCAGAACTCTCTCCCGATGGCGTCGCTCCCCCCGTGCGTTGGTGGGCAAAGGGTGGCTCCACACGTCCGATCCACAACGAACCATACCTGCAGAACGCCCTGAATTACGTCGCTCGCCAACGCCTGACATAATCTCCCCCCCGCGTCCCACCCGCGAACTCCCACGCCCTCCTCGCGAGCCGCGACGTCCCCGTCGCGGCCACCCCAAAGAACCCCCACCTCCCCCATCCGCGAGCCGCGACGTCCTCGTCGCGGCCACCCCGAACCCCTCCCCGCTCCATCCCCACCCCGACCCGGCCCTTCTCGCGAGCCGCGGCGTCCCCGCCGCGGCCACCCCAAAGAACCCCCCGCCCCCCTCTCGCGAGCCGCGACGTCCCCGTCGCGGCCATCCCCGATCCGCCCGCCACCCCCCACGCCCCATTCCACACCCTCAACCGCCAACCAAAGCCCAGGCAGTGCCATGCCTGGGTTCCCCCAAAAGCCCAGCCGCTCCCGCGGCTGGGTCCAACCCCATTTCCTTCACATCCCGACCCCCTGTTAAAATCCCATGTCCAGGACGCGCCGTCTTCGCTGCTCTTCGACATCATCCCTCTAGGCCCCTCACCGCCTTCACCTATCGTTCTCCCCCGGCAACGGTCGCTGGCGGCAAACACACAACGTGGAAAATCTTGGGACTGAAACTCGTGGAGAACATCATGTCTTGGTGGCTTGAATACTACCGGAACTGGGCCCAAGACAAAGAGGCCAGTCTGCAAGACGCCTCCGCCGCATCCGAAGCAGCATTCATTGCCAAGGCGCTCGGCCTGACCCAGCCCAAGACAGTCCTGGACTTGGGCTGTGGTTATGGCCGCCACGCCATTCACCTGGCCCATCGTGGACTTAAGGTCACCGCAGTCGATGCCAGCATTCCCCTCCTAAAACGAGCTGCCAGGGCGGCGAAACAGCACAACCTGCCCATCACGTTCGTCAAGGCCGACCTACGCAAGCTGGGCATCACGGGCCGCTTTGATGGTGCATTTTTCGCAGGCGCCACCTTCGGCGGTCTGGGCGATGAGGGCGACCAAGCAGCATTGCGACAGATATCCGCGCTCCTCAAACCGGGAGCACGCGTATTGATTGACGTGGCCAATCCCTTCGCCGATATCGCCCCATTGGTTGAGAGTCACAACCGCTGGGTCGACTGGCGACAAGAGACAGATCACTATCGGCTCGTTGAATCGGAGTTTGACGTGGCGACCTGCACCGGCGTGTTTCGCAAAACCTATGTCACTCCAGACGGCGCCAAGATCCTTGTGCAGCGCTGGCGAGCTTACACCTGCCCCGAGTTGCAGCGGATGCTCACACTCTGCAATTTGTCAGTCGTCCACCACTTTGGCGACTTCGATGGATCCCCGCTGACGCTGTGCTCTTCGAGAATGATCATCGTTGCTCAAAAACAGACCAAGGGACGACGCTGACGCGCTTCAGACCTGGCATTGAGTCAGATGGCCATCCGCCCGGTGCCTAAGAAAAAGCATCGCCCGCCTCCCCCCCCTCCCGCGAGCCGCGACGTCCCCGTCGCGGCCCCCCCCGCGCAACAAAAAACGCTCCAGCTTTCGCCAGAGCGTCATTCGCGTCACTGAGTCTTCGACCCACTCCCCCCCCCGCTCTCCTCCTCCATTTTTCCTACCCCGTACCCCGTACCCCATACCCCACCACCCCCCGCGCAACAAAAAACGCTTCAGCTCTCGCCAAAGCGTCACACGTCAATTTCGCCTGAGATCTGCCGACCGCAGATCCCTGACAAGTAAACAGTTGGGAAAACTTCGCGTCACGTTACCGTGGCGCTACTCCGTACTTTGGCGTCCATCCAGCCCCCGATCCCGGTTGCCCAGCATCGAGTTCTAGACGGCCGCCACGTTCACGGAACGAGATCGAGCTGACCTACCGATGCGGATCGCTCCGCCCGGGTCGTCCGTGGGCCTGGCTTGGGGCCGGGCCTGGCGCCGGCTTTCGCCGACGTCCGACTTCCCGTCGCGTCCTTCCCGCCTTTCAACGGTCCAGACACGATCGGATCTAAGGTATCCCTTAGAAAGGAGGTGATCCAGCCGCAGGTTCCCCTACGGCTACCTTGTTACGACTTAGTCCCAGTCACCGAGTTC
>JADZET010000132.1 GCA_020850375.1 Phycisphaeraceae bacterium
ACCTTCCCCACCTGCGCCTTGTCGCTGATGTTCCCCGGGTTCAGCCGGATCTTGTGCACCCCCGCCTCGATCGCCTCGAGCGCCCGCTGGAAGTGAAAGTGCACGTCCGCCACGATCGGCACGCTCACCTGCGGGATGATCTCGCGCAGCGCGTCGGTGTCCTTCTTCTCCGGCACCGCCACGCGCACCATGTCCGCCCCCGCCGCCGCGAGCTTGTGGATCTCCGCCACGCACTTGTCGATCTCGTACGTGTACCCCGCCGTCATCGTCTGCACGCTGACGCGCCCGTCCCCCCCGATCTTCACGCGCCCCACCCGGTCATCGCCCACCACCACCTGCCGCGTCTTGCGTCGCTCAATCATCGCGCCATGTCCTCTTGGATGAATTCACCCGACCCGTCGCACTCTTAATCCCCCCCGGAAAGTCCCCGGGAAGTCTCCCGGAAGCCCCCAAGTATATCACCCCAAAGAAGAAGCCCACGTTCCCTGAACGTGGGCCTCATTCCATCACATCAATTCCCCAAAACGCCCCGTCCTAAGCCCAGGCATGGCATGCCTGGGTTCTTGGCTTCCGGGGGTTCCGGGGGGCGGCTTACTGCCCCGGCAGCTTCAGCCCCGACACCGCGTCCTTGGCGCCCTGCTTGGCCTCTTCCATCTTGCCTGCCATATCCGCCTTGACCGCCTCCCACCTCGCCATCGCCTTGGCGTAGCTGTCCTTCGCCTGATCCATCAGCTTCCCTGCCTCCGCCTGCAGCGCCGCGACCTCGTCGCCCGCCGCCGACTTCGCCTCGCTGAGTTTCGCCTTGGCCGCCTCGAGCTTCGCGTCCAGATCCCCCAGCAGCGACGTCAGCTGATCATCCGTCGACGCCGACGCCGCCGACTTGAGCGACGTCACCTGCGACGACAGCGCGTCCCACTGCTTCTGCATCGCCGCCGTCGCCTCCGCCGCCTTCGCCTGCACCTGCTCCATCATCCCCCCCCCGGAAGTATCACTGGTTGTCTCGGAGGTGCTCATCCCCGCCCCCCCCGCCGGCTGCGACCCCGACTCCTGCTCACATCCGACCATCATCGCCGCCGTCGCCAGCGTCGCCGCCCACACCCAGCTCTTGTGCATCCTCATTTCCAATCTCCTGTTCATTGAGGCTGTGTTCCCGGCCGGGGGTCCAGAGGCGCCCACCATTCCCCCAAGCGAGCTTCCAGCCCCACAAGCCCGCCGCCGAATTCCTTCTCGTCACATCACTTAATCTTCCCCCATCCCCCGCCTTCCCGTCAACCCCCAACTTCATCGCCCCACGGGCCCCATCCCTATCGACGCAAGAAACGCTGGACATCCTCACCCCCTCCTGATTACCCTGCCCCCATGCTCACCACACATCGGCTCCTCCTCACCCTCCTCACCCTCCTCCTCCTCACCGCCTGCGGCGCCACCGGCCCCAAAGCCCTCAACGCCATGGCCCCCGAAGAACGCGAATTCGCTGACTCTCTGCTCGCTCTGCCCCGCACCACCACCCCCGACGAACTCGATCAATGGCTCGGCCCGCCCCAGGAAGCCTTCTTCGGCGCCCGCGACTACTGGGTCCAATCCGACGACGGCGCCTCCAGCCAGGTCCGTTTCTACTTCTCCGACGGCAAGCTCCGCACCGTCCGCTGGATCAAGCTAGGCCGATTCATCTGGGACCACGACTACAAAGACACCCCCGCCCCCGCCACGCCTTAGCCAGCCGCCCGGTCCACTCAGCTCAGGCAGCGGACATTCCACGTGACCGCCACCTCCTCGCGACGCACTAAACCGGCATGCTCAGAGGACCAATCATGAACAAACGCGATGTCGCCTTCCTCTCCTGCCGCGTCCTCGCCCTCTACACATGGATTCACGTGGTATTCCGCCTGGACGATCTCGCAGCCGGAGTCTATGGCCTCTTTGAAACCAAACAGATCTCTCTCAGCCTGACGCTGCGCATCCTCTTTTTCCTGTCCGCCTCGCTCCCCCTGATCCTCTTCGCCGCCCTCGGTGTCCTGCTCTGGTCCCGCGCCGCCCGGCTCGCCGACCGAATGCTGCGCAGCAGCCAATCGGAAGCTCCCGCCCTGCCCGTCGATCCCCACACCGTCCAGGCCATCGCCTTTTCCGCCATCGGCCTGTTCGTCCTCATGCAGGCGATCCCGACCTTCGCCTCGCAGATGATGACCGCCGTGATGGCTCAGCGCCACGCTCAGACGCAGTACGAACTGCTCGACTGGCGCTGGAAGACCGCCGTGACGGCGACCCTGATCCAGATCGCCGTCAGCCTCTGGCTCCTGCTCGGAGCCCGCGGCATCGTCAAAGCCCTGACCAACCTGCGCCACGCCGGCCTCAAACCCACAAGCAAGCCCTCGTGACGGATTCTCGTCAAGACAACAAATGAAGTGCCTTACTCTTCCTCAGCAACTCCTGACCGGCATCATCCGACCATGAGATGAATATATCCATATCATCGGCAGGCGTATACTTCGGATAGGGATGTGGCTGACTCAATCGATTGAATCAGCATTCACCT
>JADZET010000133.1 GCA_020850375.1 Phycisphaeraceae bacterium
GCTTCTGCAGGTAGACCATCTTCTCCTTGATCGACCGCAGCTTCTTCATCAAGGGCTGGATCTTGCTCGTCCGCAGGCTCAGCTCCTCGATCAGCGTCGCCATCTTCCGCCGACGCGTCGCCAGCCGAGCCACCACCTCCGGGTCCGGCTCAGACCGCTTGCGCCCCTCCTCGAGCGTCGCCCAGTCCTGACGGTCCAGCTCCAACAGCCGCCGCACCGTCTTGAGGTTCTCCGGGATCCGCGCCGCGATCTTCCCCTTCGCGTCCTCCTCCGCCGTCGAGATCTTCATCGTCCGGTCGAACGGCAGGTCCCCGTCGTTCACCAGCTCGAGAATGTCCACCGCCGCGTTCACGCAGTAATCGCTCTCGAGCACCCGACGACGGAAGATCATCCGCGTCACCTCGATCTTCTTCGCCAGACGGATCTCCTCGTCCCGCGTCAGCAGGCTGATCTCCCCCATCTGCGTCAGGTACATCCGCACCGGGTCGTCGATCCGACGATCCGACGCCTCCTGCAGCGCCTGCGCCAGGTCCTTCTTGATCTCCTCCTCGTCGACCACCACCTCCTCCCCCGCCTGCTCCGGCGGCAGGTCCGCCTCGGCGATCTTGCTCACGGGGCCCACCCCCTTGGGCACGATGCTCTGGTGCGTCTGCGAATCCACCAGACGCACATGCAGCGACTCGAGGTACGCCAGCAGCTCGTCGATCCGCTCAGGGTCCACCAGCTCATCGGGCAGGCAGGTGTTGAGCTCATCGTACGTCATGAAACCGCGTTGACGGCTGCACTCGATCAGTTCGGCCAGAGCGGGATGGAGCTGTTCGACGATCACGGGGGGGTGCCTTTCGTGGTGGGGGAGTCGGATCACGTCGTGGGGGGGGTGTTCAGTCGCCGGCGCCACGGATGGCGGAGCGGCGACGGGTTGTTCCGTTGATGCTCGAGCAGTTCATGGGCCAGCTTCGTCTGTTCGGCTCCGTCAGCCGCAGCACCGGCATCGGCGCTGCCGACGCTTCCGGGCGGCAGCAGGGCGGAGCGCTTGCGGTCGTAGGCCTCCTCCTGATGGTGGCTGAGGATCACCCGGGCCAGTTCGCCCAGCAGGTTCGCCAGCTCCGTCTGGCTCTGCAGCACGAGTTGCTCGACCTCGCTCTCGCCCAGCGTCGCCAGGTTCGCCAGCTCCTGCCGGCCGACGCTCGCCAGGTCGGCCAGGAACTCCGCAAGGCTCGGTTGTACCCCCTCAGCCAAGAGGTCATACAGCGTCTGGTAAAGCTGCCGTCCCGCCGACGTGACCATGTCCCCCGGCGTCAGCGCCTCGTCGAGCGATCGGCCGTCCCACAGCGGCGTGTGGAACAATTCCGGCTGTCGCAACAGACACCCGACCATCTGCCGCTCCGCCGTCTGCAAGCGGCGAATTGTACGCTCGTCCAGCGACGTATCAATCTCCGCCGTCATGTTATGTTGCACGGAGGTTTCGCGACCGGATTCTCCAGCCGTCCCGGCGTGGCCGACCGGCCGGGGCTGCACGGCCGCATAACGCGTCAACGCCGCGGCCACGTCCTGCTCGGCCATGCCCAGCAGCTCCGCCACGAGCTGCACGATCATCCCCCGCCGGATCGGCGAAATCCCTGACCACCCCAGCCGCGCCAGGTTCTGAAGATACCCCTCCGCCAGCTTCTGACGCCCCGTCAGCGTCCCCGACCCCTGGAACTGCTGCCGGAACCGCTCGAACTGGTACGTCAGCGCGTCGGCCGCCTCCTCCATCGCCTTCCGCCACAGCTCGCGCCCCTCCGCCAGCCCGAACAGCTCCGCCGGGTCCATCTTCGCCCCACCCGGGCCCGTCGGCAGCACCGCCACCGCCACGTCGATCTCCTGACCCCGGAAGATCTCCACCGCACGGTCCGCCGCCTTCTGACCCGCCGCGTCCGCGTCGAAGATCAACACCACCTTCTCCGCGAACCGCCGCAGCTCACGCAGGTGCTCGCGCGTCAACGCCGTCCCCAGCGTCGCCACCACGTTGCACACCCCCGCCTGGTGGCACGCGATCACGTCCGTGTAACCCTCCACGATCACCGCCGTCTTCGCGTCGATGATCGGCTTCTTCGCCCGGTGCAGCCCGTACAGCGTCGCTGACTTATTAAAAAGCGGCGTCTCCGGGCTGTTCAGGTACTTCGGCTCATCCTCCTCCCGCATCTTCCGACCCCCGAACGCGATCGCCCGCCCCAAGGAGTCCAGGATCGGGAACATCAGCCGATGCCGGAAACGGTCGTAATGTCCGCCTCCCTGCTGACGCACCTGCACCAGCCCCGCCGCCTGAAGGTCGCCCATCGCCAGCCCACGCTCCGCCGCCCTGACCGCCAGCGCGTCCCACCGATCCGGCGCGTACCCCAGCCCAAACGCCTCAGCCATCTCATCGCTGATCCCGCGCTTCTGAAGATACGCCCGCGCCTCGCGGCCGAACTCCGGGTGCTCAAGCATGGATCGGTAGAACTTCATGGCCCGCTCATTCACTTCCGCCAGTTTCTGCCTATCTACACTCCCGCCCCCGGAACCGCCCCCGAACCCGCCCCCCGCCGGCCGATAGTCGCTCAGCTTGATCCCCGCCCGCTCCGCCAGATACTTCAGTGCCTCGGGGAACGTCATCTTGTGATAGTTCATCACGAAGCTGAACGCGTCCCCTCCCGCCCCGCACGAGAAGCACTTGTAGATCTGCTTCGCCGGCGACACCTGCATCGACGGGCTGTGGTCGTCATGGAACGGGCACAGCCCCACCATCTCCCGACCCTTGGCCTTCAGGGCGATGTGCTCGCCGATGAGCGCCACCAGGTCCGTGGCCTGCTGAACCTGCCGTTTTGGATCGTCCACTGGGTTCAAACGGATAGCCTCACCCGCAAGGGGAGCCTGGTTGTGCTGCAACTGTGCCGTACAGCATCACGGCCGGACCCCGGATTAGTGACCGTCGAGCAGTGTGAGGATCGGGCTGGCATCGGCGTCCGCGGTGGGTAGGAGTTGGGGGACGGCCGGGAGACGATCCTCAGATTTTTTCAGTTTGTTTCAAGGCCCAAATTGTCTGCCGTAAGACCTTTACCACAGGATCATTCACTGTCAATCACTGCGATGTCAAGCCCGCGAAAATAGCGGCAAAACACTGGAGGTTTCTGCGCGTTTCTAGACCGAAATGAAAAACCTCGGCCGATCCGGACGACATAAAGACTGGTTTAGATGAATATCCCATGGATTTCGCCACCTCATCCCCCCAGGACTTCCCGGCAGGGGGGGTAACTCCACAGGTTTTCCACAGCCCACGACGGGAGCGGCAGGGGGGCCTAGGCCGACGCCTGCTCCGGCTTGTAGACATACTTCCGCTTCACCGGCTTGGTCACCAGCCCCATCTTCATCGCCTTGGTCGAGACCTTGATCCGCTTGACCGACCCCTCGACCACCGCCGTGACCGTCTGCAGGTTCGGCTTGAACTTCCGCCGGGTGATCCCCGTGACCTTCGTGCCCACCCCGCCGAGGTATTTCGCCTTCCCGCGGTGGGTGTAGGACTTGCCGCTGGTCGTCTTTCTTCCGGTGAATTCGCAGACACGTGGCATGGCAGGGGCCTTGTGCAGAGGTTCAATATCCCCCTCGGCGCCGGCAGGGGGGCAAAAACCGCCCTCCACCCGCCCGACCGAGGTCGAGCCCTTTATCTTAACAGCCCTTACGGACGACGCAAACCCCCCTGGCTACCCTTTTGGCGGTCCCACCCCCCCCAATTTACACTCCCCCCCGGAGCCCTCCCCCATGGCCTCATGGCAGATCCGTTTCTCCCCCGCCCGGATCCACGAGCTCGCCGCCCGCTATCAGGACGACGACGCCCCCGTCCTCGCCTGTGGCCGACGTGCCCGCCGCTCCGGCCGCTACACCCGCGACGACTTCCTGACCGTCTGCCGCTGGAAGTCCCCCCGCAGCCTCCCGCATTGCGCCCGCAACACCGACGCCGAGGTCGCCGAGGCCACCCGCTTCGCCCTCTCGACCCCAGTCGAGCGGCTGCGCATCGAGGTCCTCTGCTGCCTTCACGGCGTCAGCTGGCCCACCGCCTCGGTCCTGCTCCACCTCGCCCACCGCCACGCCTACCCCATCCTCGACTTCCGCGCCCTCTGGTCCCTGGGCCTCGAGCGCGTCCCCTCCTACGACTTTCCCTTCTGGTGGCAGTACGTCCAGACCTGCCGATCCCTCGCCGACAAACACCACGTCGACATGCGCACCCTCGACCAGGCCCTCTGGCAATACTCCAAAGAGAACCAGCCCGCCGTCGTGCAATAGCCGAGAGATCAAGACCTGCCCAATGCGTCCTTCGTTCTACGCCAGCGCCCCCATCGGGTCCCAGGGCGGCAGCTCCACCGGCTTCTTCTCCAACGCCTTGCGCAGCTCCGCCGTCAGCAACTTCCGGTGCGCCGAGATCTCAAACACATACTCGTCGAACCAGTTGTCATTCATCGTGTAGAAACCCTTCTGCCCCGTCCCCTCAGCCGACCCGTAGCTGTTCTCCACCCGCCACCGTCGCGGCCGCCCCCCGACCACGTCCACCCCCGTGAACACCATCGCGTGCGTCATGAGCGTCTGCCCGCACCGCAGCCGCTCAGCCTTGCTCAAGCTGAACTCCGCCCCATAGAGCGCGTCGAACTCATACAGCCGCGCGTCCCACACCCCCGGGTCCTCGCGCAGCTGCTTGTCCACGTCGCACCCGAACCACACCACCTCGCCCCCCTCGAGCGTCCGCTGCGCGACCTTCTTGA
>JADZET010000134.1 GCA_020850375.1 Phycisphaeraceae bacterium
CGCCGGCCAGACCGAGGGCTCCGTCGACCTCTGCCGCCTCGCCGGCCTGCAACCCGCCGCCGCCATCATCGAAGTGATGAACCCCGACGGCTCGATGGCCCGCCGCCCCCAGCTCCAGGCCTTCTGCACCAGGCACAACCTCAAGATGTGCTCCGTCGCCGACCTCATCCACCACCGCCTCGGCCAGGACAAGCTCGTCCGCCGCGTCGGCACCTCCGAGCTCCAGACCGACGCCGGCCTCTTCAACCTCATCGCCTACGAGAGCGACGTCGATCCCCTCCCTCACGTCGCTCTGACCGTCGGAGACGTCGGCCGGCTTGCTCCCGACGGCTCGCCGGTGGAACTTCCGGGGGCTGTCCTGGTCCGCATGCACAGCCAGAATCTTCTCGGCGACGTCTTCGGCGACCTCTCTCAACCCTCCGGCCGAACCCTCCGCGCCGCCATGGACATGATCCAACGCGAGCAGCGCGGCGCCATCGTCTACCTCCGCCACGCCCAGGTCGGCGCAGGCATGCTCCGCCGACTCCAGACCATTCGCACGCTCGACGACGCGTCTCTCACCCAACCCGACCGCCCCCCCATCGGCTCCACCCAGCAGAACCCCGGCATCGCCCCCCCCACCGACAAGCGCGACTACGGCATCGGCTCGCAGATCCTCCGCGACCTGGGCCTGCGCCACCTCCGCCTCATCACCGATCACCCCTTCATGCCCACCGCGCTCGCCGGTTTCGGCCTGGACATCACCGAGTTCGTCCCCCTCCAGTAGCTGCGCCTCCGGGGCCTGGTGACCTGCCATGACCAAGCGCCCGCACATCGTGATCTTCAACCCCGACGAATGGCGCGGCGACGTCCTGGGCCACATGGGCAATCCCGCCGCCGTCACACCCAACCTCGACGCCTTCGCCAAAACCGAGGCCGTCTCCTTCCGCCACGCCTTCTGCCAGCAGACCATCTGCACCCCCAGCCGCTGCTCCTTCATGACCGGCTGGTACCCCCACGTCCGCGGACACCGCACCGGCAGCTACATGCTCCGCCCCGACGAACCCTGCCTCCTCGGCATCCTCAAGGACCACGGCTATCACGTCGCCTGGTCCGGCAAGAACGACCTCGTACCCGCCCAGCACGGCTTCGACCGTCACTGCCACGTCAAGTTCCACCAGACAGACGCCGACATCCAGCGCTGGGGCCACCGCTCGCGCGTCAGCGACTGGCCCTGGCCCACCCTCCGCGGCCGACCCGGCGACGACACCTTCTACTCCTTCTTCGTCGGCAAGCTCGACAAGCAGGACCAATCCGTCTACCTCGACCAGGACTGGTGCTGGCTCTACGGCGCCCTGGACCTTATCCACGCCCGCCCCGCCGACCAGCCCCTGTGCCTCTTCGTCGCCCTGAGTTATCCGCACCCGCCCTATCAGGTCGAAGAGCCCTACTTCAGCATGATCGACCGCGGCAAGCTGCTCCCGCGCCTGGCCGCTCCTGACGACTGGACAGGCAAGCCTTCAATCCTTCCGTGTATTCACCAGCGCCTGAACATGCAGACCTGGACCGAGCCCCGCTGGGACGAGCTGCGCGCCGCCTACTACGGCATGTGCGCCCGCGTCGACGCCCAGTTCGGCCTGCTCGTCCAGGCCCTCCGCGAAGCAGGTATGTATGACGACACCGCCATCTTTTTCCTCTCCGACCACGGCGACTTCGCCGGCGACTGGGGCCTGGTCGAGAAGACCTCCAACACCTTCGAGGACTGCCTGACGCGCGTGCCCCTCCTGGTCAAACCGCCCAGGGGCATGGCCTGCAAACCAGGCGTCAGCGACTCCCTCGCCGAGCTCGTCGACCTGCCCGCGACCATCTACGACCTGACCGGCATCGACCCCGGCTACACCCACTTCGGCCGCTCGCTCCTGCCCGTCGTGCGTGGCGAGACGCAAGATCACCGCGACGCCGTCTTCGCCGAGGGCGGCCGCCTCCGCGGCGAAAAGCCAGGCCTGGAGCTAGCCCACAACCCCCAGCACGACCCCCACGACGCCTACTGGCCGCGCTTCGACTGCCAACGGTCGGACTACCGCAAGCACGGCAAGGCCACCATGTGTCGCACCCGCCAGTTCAAGTTCGTCCATCGCCTCTACGAATCCGACGAGCTCTACGACCTCCAGCGCGATCCCCACGAACAGCACAACGTCCGCCACACCCCCGCCTACGCCGGCGTCGTCGCCGAGATGAAAGACCGCCTGCTTCGCTTCTACCTAGAGACCGGCGACGCTCCCCCCTTCGACGCCGACGACCGCTGGCCCGGCCACAACGCCAGCGCAACCGCCGCTAATGCCCCGTGGAAGCAATGGGACTAAGCCGTCACCGCCGCGACACGCCCAAACCACCGCCGCTCGATCCACAGCGCCGCATTGACTAATCCGATCAGCACCGGCACCTCCACCAACGGCCCGACCACCGTCGCGAAGGCGATCGGCGAGGCGATCCCGAACACCGCCACCGCCACCGCGATCGCCAACTCAAAATTGTTCCCCGCCGCCGTGAACGCCAGCGTCGCGCTGCGCGGGTAATCCGCCCCAAGCTTCCACGCCAGCCAGAAACTCAGGAAAAACATCACCACGAAGTACCCCGCCAGCGGCATCGCGATCCACAAGACGTCCAGCGGCCGCTCGATGATCTTCTCCCCCTGCAAGCTGAACATCACCACGATCGTCAGCAAGAGCGCCGCCAGCGTGATCGGCCCGATGCGCGGCACAAACACGGTCTCATACCACTGACGCCCCTTGATCGGCAGCAGCGTCACCCGGCTCAGAATTCCCCCCGCGAAGGGGATCCCCAGGTAGATCATCACGCTCACAAAGATGTCCCGCACGCTCACGTCCACCGCCGCCCCGCGCAGTCCCAGCACCGGCGGCAGCACCGTGATGAAGATCCACGCATACAGCCCGAAGGTCACGATCTGGAACACGCTGTTGAGCGCCACCAGCCCCGCCGCGTACTCGCTGCTGCCCCGGGCGAGCTGATTCCACACCAGCACCATCGCGATACACCGTGCCAACCCCACCAGGATCAGCCCCACCATGTACTGCCCCCACCGCGGGTCCGGCCCCAGCACCGCCGGCGCCACGAAGCCGAAAAACCCCACCGCCAGCGCGAACATCAGCACCGGCCCGATCACCCAGTTCTGCGCCAGCGACAGTCCCAGGATCCTCCAATCCCGAAACACCCCCGGCAGCAGCTCGTACTTCACCTTCGCCAGCGGCGGGTACATCATCAGGATCAACCCCACCGCAATGATGAGGTTCGTCTGCCGCCCGACCGTCAGCGCCGTGTTGAACCGCTCAACCTCCCCCGGAAGCAGATACCCCACCGCCACCCCCACCGCCATGGCCAG
>JADZET010000135.1 GCA_020850375.1 Phycisphaeraceae bacterium
CGAAGATGGAGCCTTACATCTTCGGCAAGCGGAACAAGGTGCACATCATCGACGTCAAGGCCACGATCAAGGGCTTGCTCTTGGCGCGCAAGTTCCTGACGCGGACGGTGGCGGAGGGCAAGGACATCCTGTTCGTGGGGACCAAGCGTCAGGCCCGCGGGTCGATCGAGCGGCTGGTCCGTGAGACGGGCATGCCGTACGTGATCGAGCGGTGGCTGGGCGGGACGCTGACGAACTTCCGGACGATCCGTGAACGGCTCAAGCGTTTGGAGGAGCTCGAGAAGCTTGAGGAGACCGGGGCGATCAACAACTACTCCAAGAAGATGGAGAGCCAGATCCGGCGGGAGAAGACCAAGATCCTGCGCAACCTCGAGGGCATCCGGACGATGACGCGGCTGCCGGGGGCGATGGTGATCGTGGACGTCAAGCGTGAGATCAATGCCCTCAAGGAAGCCCGCAAGCTGGGCATCCCGACGATCTGCCTGATCGACACGGACTCGAACCCGGACTACGCGGACATCGCGATCCCGGGCAACGACGACGCGATGCGTGCGATCGAGGTGGTGGTGGACAGCCTGTGCAAGGCGGTGATGGAGGGCAAGACGGCCCGGCAGATCAACGCCGAGGGCCGGGACTCCGGGAGCGCGGAGGGTGGTTCCGAGGGCGGTTCCGGGGGGCGGAGGCGGAGCAGCCGGTCGCAGTTCCGGGCCACGGAGAGCCAGGCCCCGGCCGAGGCTGAGCAGGCGGCGCAGTCGGTCCCCGGCGCGGCGAGCGCCCCGCAGGCGTGAGCGTCGGCGGACGAAACAACGTGATGATCCCCCCGAGCCCCGGCACAACCGGGGCTCTTCGCACCGAGCATTTTTCGCGGAGATGAAGCCATGGCCATCGGCGCCAAGGAAGTGATGTCCCTGAGACAGAAGACGGGCCTGGGCATGATGGAGTGCAAGCAGGCCCTGGAGGAGACGGCCGGCGACGTGCAGAAGGCGGTGGACCTCTTGCGCCAGCGCGGGCTGGCGAAGATGGAGACGCGGACGGACCGGACGTCGGCCGAGGGGCGCGTGTTCGTGACGATCGCGTCGGACAAGAGCAAGGGGGCGATCGTCGAGGTCAACACCGAGACGGACTTCACGGCCAACAACGACGCGTTCAAGAGGATGCTGGGCATCGTCGCGGGCGAGGCGCTCAAACAGCCGGCCGGCGAGGTGCAGAAGAATGACGCGATGCAGGCGGCGATCGACGAGGTGCGCCTGACGACCAAGGAGAACGTGCAGTTCGGCCAGGCCAAGGTGCTCGGCGCCCCCGGAAGTGTCGTTGGTTCTTATGTGCACTTTACCGGGAAGGTTGGGGCGATGATCGAGCTGTCGGCGGAGGACCCCGCGGCGGTGACGCCGGAGCTGCTGGCGGACCTGTGCATGCACGTGACGGCGGTCAGCCCGGCGCCGCTGGGGGTGGTGCCCGAGGACGTGCCGGCGGCGATCGTCGAGAAGGAGCGCGAGATCGCCAAGGGCCAGGCGCTCGAGTCGGGCAAGCCGGAGAACATCGCGATCAAGATGGTCGAGGGCAAGATCCGCAAGTTCTTCGAGGAGAACACGCTGCTGCTGCAGCCGTTCATCAAGGACGATAAGAAGCGGGTCAAGGAGATCCTGCCCAAGGGGGTGGGGATCAAGAGCTTCGCGCGGATGGCGGTGGGAGAGAAGGCCTAACCCCCGGAAGCCCCCCCGGAAGCCCCCCGGGAATTCCCCGGAAGTTTTGGAACGGTATATCTGCGAGGCCCACGTTCGGTGAACGTGGGCTTCTTCTTTTGGGGTGTTCAGGCGGACGTCAGGCGCGGGGGAGGGCGGCCTCGATGGTGGCCAGCAGGACGTCGGTGTAGAGGGTGTGGCCGAAGTCGTTGGGGTGGTTGAGGCCGTTGCCGGTCAGGCTCCAGAAATCCTTGCGGTCGACGGCCCATTGCCAGAGGGTGGTGACGTCGGCGAGGATCGTGCCCACGCCACAGAGAGTGCGCAGGGCGTCGCGGTAGCGGGGGAGGGTGTCGCCGCCGTTGAACTGCCAGTGAGGGTTGGCGAGCATCGAGCCGACGAGGACGAATTCAATCTCTTTGGCGGGGTGGGCGGCACGGACGGCGTCGATCTGTTGGCGGATGTAGTTGAGGAAGACTTCCGGGGGGCGCCGGCCGTAGGCGTCGTTCATGCCCCAGGCCAGGACGACCAGGTCGGGGGATTGGTCGGTGACGAGGTGGATGTTCTTGAGGCCCCAGTCGGCGGCCATGCCGCCTTTGGCGACGTTGGCCAGGGTGACGGCGGCGCGGTGGCGGCGGCCCAGCTCGCGGGCGAGCTGCTGGGCGTAGGGGAGGTTGTCGGGGCCCTTGTCGGGGGAGCCGGTGGCGTTGTCGCCGGCGGTGATGCTGTCGCCGAAGGCGACGAGCTTGAGCGTACCATGGCGGAGGTGTTCGGCGGTGCGGGGGAGAGAGCCTTGGGGGGAAGACGGGAGAGGGCCGGTCCAGCCGTCGTGGTCGTAGGTGATCAGGACTTGGCGGCGGAGGTACCTGAAATCCTCGCCGAAGTAGATCACGCGGTCGGGCTGGTCGAGGGCGGCGGTGAAGGGTGGGGAGTCGGGCTGGCGAGGGGGGAAGAGGTCCTGGCGGGGGAGGCTGGGGATGCGTGAGCCGGGGGGGAGCGTCAGACGGCGGCGGGAGTCGTCGAGGTGGTAGTCGCGGCCGGGCTCGTAGAGGGGATCGCCGGCGGGGCCGGTGACGGTGAGGATGCGCGTGGCGGGGAGGAGGAGGTGGGCCTCGGCGGGTTGGCCGGGGGCGGGCTCGAGGAAGAAGGCGGACTCACGCTCGACACGACGGGAATCCCAGAGCATGAGGCACTCCACAGCGGGGGATGAGGTAAGAAAACGCCCGCGATCATGCGATCACGGGCGGGGGAAATCAATGGCGGTTGGGATTTTGAGGTTGGACTACCGGAGTCCACTTCCGGGGGTCAGGCGGTGATCTGGGTCACTTTGACCTTGAGGAAGTCCTGGCGATGGCTCTTGCGGCGGAGGTAGTTCTTGGCCTTGAACTTGACGACGCGGACCTTGTCGGTGCGGTCGGCGCCCAGGATGTCGGCGAGGACCTTGGCGCCGGCGAGGTGGGGGGCGCCGATCTTGGCGTCGCCCTCGGCGCCGCCGACCATCAGGACCTTGTCGAAGGTGAGGGTGGCGGTGTCGGCGGGGAGGTCGCGGATGGCGACCTTGATGACGTCGCCCTGGCTGACCTTGATCTGGGTGCCGCTGTCTTCGATGATCGCGTACATGGGATGCCTTTCGTAATTGACCGAGTCGGGTAGTTTACCAAAGCCCCGGCGGGTCCGCCAGCGACCTGTTGAAGGGGCGATGGATAAGCACTGGCAATGGTTTATAGTCACGTCTGATCCGGGATGGGAGGTCTTGTCCATGCTCAGCCGACAGGTGGTGATTCCCTCGGAACGGCAGGTCGTTCTCCAGGACGTCGAGTTGCCCGTCGGGGCGCCGGGACCGAACCAGGCGCTGCTGCGGACGCGGGCGAGCTTCATCTCGGCGGGGACGGAGCTGGCGGTGTACGCGGCGATCGACCCGCGGGTGTGGTCGAAGGACCCCTACTTCGCTTACCCGGCCAGGCCGGGGTACGCCAACATCGCGACGGTCGAGGCGGTGGGGGAGAAGGTCAAGCAGGTGCAGCCGGGGCAGCGGGTGTTCACGTTCCATCCGCACGTGCAGGACCACGTGTTTGACCTGTGGGACTGGGATGTCATTGAGCCAGTGCCTGAAGGAGTTGACGACGCGACGGCGGGGGCGGCGCGGATGGGGCTGGTGTCGATCAGCTCGCTGCAGGTGGCGGACGTGGCGCTCAACGACTGGGTGGCGGTGTTCGGGCTGGGCATCGTGGGGAACCTGGCGTGTCAGTTCTTCCAGTTGGCGGGGGCGCGGGTGATCGGGGTGGACCCGGTGGCGGCGCGGTGCGACTTGGCGCGGCGGACGGGGATCGAGCATGTGATTGCGGGGTCGGGGAAGGAGGCGCAGGAGACAATCCGCGAGCTGACAGGGGGGGGCGTGCGCGTGGCGGTGGATGCGGTGGGGCATGCGGCGATCGTGCGGGAGGCGATGGAGATTGTCGTGGCGCACGGGCAGGTGGTGCTGCTGGGGTCGCCACGCGTGACGCACGAGACGGACGTGACGGCGATGCTTAAGCCGATCTTCGGTCGGTGGGTGACGGTGACGGGGGCGCTCGAGTGGCGTCTGCCGCGGTTGCCGGGTCTGGACCCGCACGCTCGGCACACGACGCTGGGGAACCTGCGGATGATTTTTGATTTGATGGCGCGGGGGCGGTTGAAGGTGGCGCCGCTGGTGACGCATCGGATGCCGGTGGAGAAGATCAAGGAGGCGTACGACGGTCTTTTGATGGACAAGGAACATTTTCACGGTGTTGCCTTGCTCTGGGCGTGAGGATGGGGAGAATGGCGAGAGATGAGGGGTATTCCATCAGAACACATAGCGCCCTTCGGGACGCTATGTGGCACCCGATGAGGGACTTAGGGGGCAAGGTCAACGGGAATTCAGGAGAGCCGCCATGGAGATCACGACGACGTCGTTCGAGCCGGGCAGGACGATCCCCCGGAAGTTCACGGGTGAGGGGGAGGACGCGTCGCCGGCGCTGCAATGGTCGGGGGTGCCGGCGGGGGCGGTGGAGCTGGCGTTGATCGTGGATGACCCGGACGCGCCGACGCCGCAGCCGTGGGTGCACTGGGTGATTTATGGTTTGTCGCCGACGCTGACGGGGCTTGCGGGGGGTGTGCCGCGCAAGACGCAGCTCGTGGACCCGCCGGGGGCGCTGCAGGGGGTGAACACCTGGCCGACGGATAATGTCGGGTATCGCGGGCCGATGCCGCCGCCGGGGCATGGGGTGCACAGGTACTTCTTCAAGCTCTATGCGCTGGACAAGAAGGTGGGATTGCCGGCCAAGGCGACGAAGGAGCAGGTGCTGGCGGCGATTCAGGGGCACGTGCTGGCTGAGGCGCAGCTGATGGGCACGTACGAGCGGAAGTAAGACCCCGTCGGGCCACGGAAGCCAGTAGGGATGTGAGGCGCGGGCTGGGACCGCTATCTTTTGCGTGGTGCGCTATGGCAGAGGCTTATTCATCGAAGCAGCGTTACCTCGAGGCGCGTCGGAAGGGATATCCGCGGACGGATGACCGGGCGGGCGCAGCTTCCGCGGAGCGGGACAAGGACAAGCCTTCGGCGGACAAGCTCAGACGGCGGCGCTATCTTCGTCGGTACGCGGGATGGCTTCGGCCGTACGCGCTGGGGCTGGGCGGGATCTTCGCCCTGGCGATGGTGGGCGTGGCGGTGTCGGTGCTCAACCCGGTGCTGTCGCAGCGGATCATCGACCAGGGGGTGCTGCCGGCGGATCTGACGCTGGAGGCAAGGTTGCATCGGCTGGCGTACTACGGGATGGGGATGGTGGTGCTGGCGGTGGTGGGGCTGACGGTCGAGATGACGCGGATGTACTGGCGGAGCGTGCTCGAGGCGCGGATGATCTTCCGCATCCGTCAGAGGTTGTTCGACCAGATGCTGAGCCTGCCGTTGACCGAGCTGGCGGAGATGAAGACGGGGGGGATCGTGTCGCGGCTGTCGGGGGACCTGGACCAGGCGACGAACCTGGTGGAGGTGGGGCTGCTTCGGCCGGTGGTGGCGGCGGTGCAGGCGGCGGCGGGGTTCGTGATCATCTTTGTGTGGAACTGGCGCTTGGCGGTGGGGCTGGCGGTGATCCTGCCGATGCTGATGTCGCTGCACCTAGTGTACATCCGTCGGATCCGGCCGATCTATCGGTCGAACCGGGAGGATCGGTCGCGGATCGACGGCCGAGTGACCGAGACGTTCGGGGGGATCCGGGTGGTGCGGAGTTTTCGGCGCGAGCCACGCGAGAACGTGGACTACGCGTTCGGGCACCACACGGTGATCCGCAAGAGCCTGCACGCGCAGCGGCTGGAGCTGACGGTGTCGATCGGGTGGCATCTCTTGATGCCGGCGACGCTGATCACGATCCTGTGGTACGGCGGGTATCTGGTGGCGACGGGGCACGCGACGGTGGGGCAGCTCTTTGCGTTCCAGTGGTATCTGTTCCTGCTGATCGAGCCGGTGCTGCGGATCGTCGAGTCGATCAGCCAGACGCAGCGGTCGCTGGCGGCGATGGAGCGGGTGTTTGACGTGTTCGAGAAGCCGATCGACAAGCCCGA
>JADZET010000136.1 GCA_020850375.1 Phycisphaeraceae bacterium
ACCTGCAGAACCCCAATCCCACGACCGTGCAGATCGCCAGGCAGGAGCTCTCAGCCATCTGCCGGGCGGTGGGTGTGATGACTCCCAACGACAGCGTGGAACTGCACAACCTGCCGCTGGTGATCACTGTCAAGCTCAAGAAGCGCGACGACACCGGTGAAACGACCAACGAAGTGCGCGGCTACGCGAAGAAGGAGACGGCCTCCGGAACCGCCCCCGGAGGCATCGCCCCGGCCCAGGCGACCAACCCCACGCCGCCGTGGCGCCGTTGAGTCGCTGCCTGCTCGCGGATCACCCGTCATGTCGTCTCGCTGGGGCCTCCCGCTGGTGTATTCCCATCGGCGGGAGGCCCCGGGGCGTCGGGTCGGCAGGAGGGCAACGATGCTCGAAGTGGAACTGCCATTCCCGCCGTCGGTCAATCACTACTGGCGGCACTTCCGGGGACGGATGGTGATCAGCGAGCAGGGACGGAGGTACCGCGAGACGGTGCGGATAGCGCTGGCGGCCATGAACGTGCGGCCGGCCAAAGGATGTGTGGCGGTGAGGGTCGAAGCGTTCCCGCCGGATCGGAGGCGGCGCGACCTGGACAACCTGCTTAAGGCCCTCTGCGACGCGCTCGAGCACGGCGGGGCTTTTCTGAACGACAGTCAGATCGTCTGGTTGCTGATCAGGCGTGCCGCGGTCGTGCCCGGCGGCAAAGTCGTGGTGCGAATCAGGGAAAGACCATGAAGCACACCGGCACGAACCATCCAGGTGGGCACGAGAGCGAGTTGCTCGGCGCGGCCCTGCGGTACTGCGCCGTGGCGGACTGGTTCGAGTCCCACCCCTGCGCCTGGCGGAAGCGGATGACGGTGCAGGAGGCGATGGAGGCCTTCAGCCGCGTCGAGGTGGAGCTGCGCCAAGCGGGGGCCAGGCTGCTGCGCCAGCCCGGGCATCGGACGCTGGTCATGCAGGCGGCGGGACTGGAGGGCGTGAGCGAGTGAAGCTGTTCGCCCCCGGAAGTTGTGAGGCCACGCCCCTGACGCTGCGTCCTTACCAGCAGGAGGCGGTCGAGGCGGTCTATCGGCACCTGCGGGAACGGGAGGATAATCCCTGTGTGGTCATCCCCACCGGCGGCGGCAAAACCCCGGTGATCGCCACGATCTGCTCGGACGCGGTGGGTCTGTGGAATGGACGCGTTCTGATCCTGGCCCACGTCAGGGAACTGCTCGAACAGGCCCGCGAGAAACTCGAACGGGTCTGCCCGCAGATCGACGTGGGCGTTTACTCGGCTGGCTTGGGCCGGAGGGATGTGTCGTACGCGGTCATCCTGGCGGGGATCCAGTCGGTCTACCAGAAAGCGGATCGGCTTGGACATTTCGACCTGGTGATCGTCGACGAAGCACACATGATCCCGCCAGGGGAGGCTACGGGTGGAGGCGGCGAGGGCATGTACCGCCGGCTCCTGGCGGACATGCGACGGATCAACCCGCACCTGCGGGTCATTGGCCTGACCGCCACGCCATTTCGGATGTCGTCCGGGCCAATCTGCGTACCAGCTCCGGAGGGGATCCTTAACGCCATCTGCTACGAAGTGGGCGTGCGTGAACTCATCCGCGACGGATATCTCTCGCCACTCAAATCCAAAGCGGGGGTCATGAAGGCCGACCTGAGCGACCTCCACATCCGGGGTGGAGAGTTCGTCGCCGGCGAGGTCGAGGAGCGGATGGACCAGGACCTCCTGGTCTTTGAGGCGTGCAAGGAAATCGTCGGACATGTGACCGCTGGAAGCAGGCGGTCGTGCCTGATCTTCGCCTCTGGGGTCAAGCATGGCCGGCACGTGGCCAAGATGATCGAGCAAGTCAGCGGCAAAGAGTGCGGGTTCATCGACGGCGAGACAGCGGGTGTGTTCCGAGACCAGATGATCCAGCGCTTCCGCCAGAGTGGCGCGAAGGGCCTCCGCTACCTCTGCAACGTCAACGTCCTGACGACGGGGTTCGACGCGCCCAACGTCGACTGCGTGGCGCTCCTGCGGCCGACGATGTCGCCGGGGCTGTATTACCAGATGGTGGGACGGGGCTTCCGCACCTGCCCGGGCAAGACGGACTGCCTGGTGCTGGACTTTGGCAGCAATGTGATGCGGCATGGGCCGGTCGATGCGATCAGGGTTGAGGATCCACATCGTAAGGGCACCGGCGAGGCTCCGGTGAAGGAGTGCCCGGAATGCCACGCCCTGATCGCCACGGGATTCCAGGCCTGCCCGGAGTGTGGCTTTGCGTTCCCTTCTCCAGAGACGCTTCTGCACCAGGCAACCGCGAGCAATACGGGGGTGCTCTCCGGTGAGGTGACCGTCACGGAATACCCCGTTCAGGATGTCTATTTCAGCGTGCACCAGAAGCGTGGGGCGCCAGCTGAGGCGCCGCGGTCGATGCGTGTCGAGTATCGCGTGGGATTCAACGATTACCACAGCGAGTGGGTCTGCTTTGAGCACGCCCAAGGCAACTACGCGCGGATGAAGGCGGAGGCGTGGTGGAAACAGCGTTCCAACGTGCCCGTGCCGGTGTCGGCGGAGGAGGCGGTGGAATTGGCGCAGGCTGGGGCGCTGGCGGACACCCAGGCGATCACGGTCCGGCACGTGGCGGGAGAGAAGTACGAACGGATCGTGGACTACCGCCTGGGACCGAAGCCAGCCGGTGGTGATGGCAACGGGACGTGCGAATGGGATCGCGCATCTGTTGAGCCGGACTATGTCCCGGTGGCGGACGATGAGGTGCCGTTCTGATGACGCTCCGCGATGCAGCCATGCGGTATGTCCGTGCGGGGTTAGCCGTGCTGCCGGCCTCGCGGGAAGAGAAGCGGCCGGCGCTGCCACGCGGGGCGGGGTGGAAGCCTTACCAGCAGCGTCTACCGACCGAGGCGGAGGTCGCGGCGTGGTTCGGGCAGGTGACGGGACAGAGCGGGCCGGATGCCCTGTGCCTGGTGACGGGCAGTGTGTCGGGCAACCTCGAGTTGATCGATTTCGACGGCGGTGGTGAGCTCTTTGCCGAGTGGGCCGCGCTGGTCGAAGCCGAAGCGCCGGGGCTGGTGAACCGGCTGGTTATCGAGCGATCGCAGTCTGGTGGCAAGCACGTGGCCTACCACTGCGGCGAACCGGTCTGTGGCAGCATGAAACTCGCCCAGCGTGTCGTGGGCGAGAAGATCCTGACACTGATCGAGACGCGCGGCGAGGGCGGGCTGTTCCTGTGTCACCCCACGCCGGGGTACGAGTTGTTGCAGGGGCAACTCGATGCGCTGCCCGTGCTGACGGCAGCTGAGCGGGAAGTGCTGCTCGAGGCCGCGTGGTCACTGAATGAGATCACACCCGCCCCAGTGGCTGTGCCACCCGATGACAACCCCCTGCCGCAGGGCCAGCGGCCCGGCGATGCGTTTAACGAGCGCGGCGACCCCCGGAAGGTGTTGCTCCGGCATGGATGGACACTGGCGCGTGATGGCGGTGGCGAAGGCAATCAGTACTGGCGCCGACCGGGCAAGATGCGAGGGTGGAGCGCCACCCTCAAGGTCTGTGGCGGCGTGCCTGTGCTCTACGTGTTCTCCTCTAATGCTGATCCGTTCGCGGCTGGCAAGGCGTATGGACCCTTTGCCGTCTACGCGATGCTGGAACACAGCGGGGACTACGCGCGGGCGGCGGCGGCGCTGCGGGCGGAGGGGTATGGGGCGTCACACTCGCTACCCCCCACCATGTCGAAGAGCACACCCGAGGCGGCTGCACATCTCGAGCCGATGTCGGTGCGCCAGCTCGTGCGCACCTATCCCCAATTGCGCGCGCCCATCATCCACGGCCTGCTACGGGCGGGGGAGACGATGAACCTCATCTCTGCCCCCAAGATGGGCAAGTCGTGGCTCGTGACGGACCTGGCCCTGGCCATTGCGGCCGGGCGGCAGTGGCTTAGCGCGTTCCAGTGCGAGCGAGGAGACGTCTTGATCCTCGACAACGAGCTCCATGGCGAGACCAGCGCCCACCGCATCCCCAAGGTCGCCGCCGCCCGGCAACTGCCGGAGGATGCGTATGCCGACCGTGTCTGGGTGCAGAACCTCCGCGGGCAGCTCCAGGATGTGTTCTCGCTGGGGGAGTTCTTCCAGGGGCTGGCGCCGGGCCGGTTCAAGGTGATCATCCTCGACGCGTTCTACCGGTTCATGCCGCGCGACATGGACGAGAACGACAACGGGACGATGGCCTCGCTCTACAACCACATCGACCGCTACGCCGACCGGCTCGGATGCTCGTTCGTGCTCATCCACCACACGACCAAGGGCAACCAGTCGGGCAAGAGCGTGACGGACGTGGGAGCCGGCGCGGGCAGCCAGAGCCGGGCCACCGACACGCACATGGTGCTTCGTCAGCACGAGGAAGAGGACGCCGTCGTGCTCGACGCGGCGGTGCGCTCCTGGCCACCGGTGGGGCCGCGCTGCCTGCGGTGGGCGTTTCCCGTCTGGTCGCCGGCGGAGGACCTGGACCCGGAGCAGCTCAAGGGCGATGGCGGCAAGAAGCGGGGGGAGAAGAAGGACGGCTGGACGGCCCAGACGTTCGTGGACGCCTTCGTCGGGGATCGGCCGGCGACGCGGTCAAGCATCCTCGACAAGGCCGTCGAGGCGGGCCTGTCGCACTGGCTGGCGGACCGGCTGCTGCGCTCGGCTGACGCCGATGGACTGGTAACCCGACTCGGCGAGGGCAAGCGCAACGAGCCGTTCACCTACCAACGGACGGCCGTCGTGGGCCAGGAGGACGGCCAATGAGGACTCGTTTTGTGATTCGTTTTGTGGGCACAAAACGAATGCTCCAGCGATTCGTTGGGTGTTTCGTTGTGCGCGCACAAAACGAGTCCCGCACGCCGGGTTGGATTTCGTTTTGTGCGCCCCTAAAGGGGCGCACACAAAACGAATCCAACCAGGACCG
>JADZET010000137.1 GCA_020850375.1 Phycisphaeraceae bacterium
GAAGGAATCCGAACCCGTCGGGCAGGATCTCGAGCGTGCCCTCGCCGTACATCAGGCCCTGCTTGGTCGAGGTGTGCTGGAGGATCTTGAAGATCAGGTCCTGCTTCTTGAGGCCCTGGTAGGCCTTGACGCCCTGCTCCTCGGCGATCTTGTGCAGTTCTTCGACAGCCATCTTTTGGAGCTGCTGGAGGCTGAAGTCGGGGACCTTGGCCTCGTCGTAGCGGCGCTGGGTCTCAGCCTCGAGCTGCTCATCGGAGTTCGGGTCGCGGAAGAACTCGCGGGCGGCCGATGCCGAGGGTGGGGCGATGCCCAGACGGGCATTGCGCGTCGGGGGCGCCGTCGCCTCAGCGGAGGACTCCGCGGCCGGCGTGCTGGCCGGGGCGGGCGTCTCGGGCATCGGGTCGGCGACAACTTCCTGCGTCTCGACCTCGGGGGTGGCTGCGGCTGCGGCAGCGGCTTTGGAGGCGGCGGGTTTGCGGCCGCGTTTGGCGGGGGTCTTGCTTTCAGCCATGTCGAAACACTCCTAGGAAACCAGCCCGGGCCGTCAGCCGGGGCCAAGGGTGAGGCAAGAAAAATAGGGGTTATCGGCGGTTAGCCGTGGGGAATCGAGGACGGTCATGGGCGGGAGGCAGGCGGTTGAAGAACCATGACATTCAGCGGACGGTGGGATGCTGCGGGGCGAGGCGATCAAGCGGAGGCATCAAGGAACGAAATAGGCCGGATGCCCAGCGGGCATGGGGCGAACGACGAGGGATCAAAAGCCGTGATGCAGGAGGGAGGATTCGCCCAAAATCGGCGATCCGGGCACGAACGCCGGTTGCGTCTCTGAAAGATCCCAGTCGTTTAGCGATGGAGAATCTGCGAGAGGACGCGGCGGGTCTGCGTCAGGCACTCCTGCTCACCCGCATCGTTCTTGATGACATAATCGGCCCGCTGAACCTTTTTGTCAAGGGGCCATTGGTTTTTTTCTCGCCGGTCCAGCTCCGCTTCTGACCAGCCCCGGGAGGCCGCTACCCGGGCCAGCCTAAGGGGTTTGGGGGCGTCGACGAAGACCACCACGTCGCAACCGGCATCGATCCCCTTCTCCAGCAGCAGCGGGCAGTCCTCGACAATGGCTACAACGGCCGGATCGGCCTGATATTGCCCGCGCAGCCGCTCCCGCCCCGCGTGGACCCTGGGGTGGACTAATCCCTCGAGCCGGGCAAGTTCTTGAGGATTATTGAAGACCTTCTGGGCCACCACGCGACGGTTGACTCGGCCGTCCTCCCCGATCACCTCGGGCCCCCACCACTGCCGAAGTTGCTCTTGCACAGCTGAACTGTCCAGGGCCTCGCGGGCGAGCTCGTCCGCGTCGATCACCGCGCAGCCCAGCGACGCGAACTGGCGAGCCACGAGGCTCTTGCCAGAGCCGATGCCACCAGTCAGGCCGAGGATGGGTTTGGGTGAGGCCAAGGGAGGAGTTAGGAATTAGGAGTTAGAGATTAGGGATTAGGGGTTATGAACCCCGCATGGCAATGCGGGGCTGGTCTGCTGCCCACGTGCCCATGCGGAGCCGATCCGGACAATCCGTGACAGCCACCGCCCCGCCAAGCGGCGAATCTCCCTCTCGATTCTACGCCAACCGCGTCAGCTTGTGAAAAAGAGACCAGCCCTCAGTGCCAATCTCTTTCGCAAGTCGAGTTGGCAAGGCAACGCCGGCACTTGCACAATCGTTCGCCTGAGCAACAATCACCCCATGGACCGCCTGCACGTCATCCTCGTCTGTCACACGGAACTCGATTTCGACGGATCGTGGGCATTGTACGATCGAGTCCAGCCGCAGATAGAACGCATGTTCGATCGAGTCGCCCAGACCACCGGCAAACGGCCTCGCTGCACCTACTGCGGCACCGCCGAGTTCCTGGGCGAGAAACTCGATGACGCATTCCGTCTTGGCGAACAAGCAGACGAAGTCGGCATCCACTCGCATCTCCCGGGCGCTCATCGGCCGCATCACTCCTACCAGGGCCGTTACGCCTATCGCTTCGATGACCAGGGCGTCCTGAACCAGGACCGCGTCGCGGGGCCGCTGCGTGATCTGGCCATCGCCCTGGGGCTCCCCGCGCCACGCGCCCACGTGTCAGGCATGTTCACGTTCCACCAACGCACCCTGTCGCTCATCGAAGACGCCGGCTTCACCGTCGACTGCTCCCTCCTGCCCGGGATTCCGCCCTCCAGGCACCGGGCCAGCGGCGACTTCGTTCTGGCCGACAATTCACGTCACCCCGACGTCCACCCCTATCGCCCAGCCCGCGACGATCCGTGGGTCGCCGGCCAGTCGCGCCTGCTCGAGATACCCGTCTCGGGCTGGCTGGGCGATGCGGACCTCTCTCCGCAGATCACCGACCTGAGAGTTCGCCACGATGCCGGCGGCGTGGACGCGTTCCAGGTCTATTGGCACCACTTTGAATTCGCCGACCTCGGGTGGACCCACGGCCAAGTGACCGAGGCGGAGCGCTTCCTGGTGGCAGCCGCACGGATGGAGAATGTCGTCTTCTCCACGGCGAGCCAAGCGGCCTTGGATTTTGGGGTCAGCTGATCGCAAGACGCACATGCGCCTCAACACGCCACGAAAGGTAGACCAGCATGTCCCGATGGTGGCAGAACGCCGGGACCGACCCCGAGACCGTCGAGATTGATCGTGGTGTGGCTGGCCAGCGCATGGACGATGCAGGCCTGCACATCCGGGATCTGATCGGCCAGTTCGAGTCGTGCCACCACAAGGCCGGCCGGCGACTGGAACTGCTCATCGACGCCATCGGCGCCGGGTCCACCGAAAAGCAACCCGGCAGACGCTCCGCCCCTGGCCTGCATCCAGCCGAACGGGCCTGGCAGGCAGCCTGCAACATCCTGCGAGCGTGGCAAGTGGATGACCCGCAGTGCGTCATGGACGAGCGTGTTGGGCCGATCTCTGCCGATGATCTGCTCAAGGGGCTCGGGCAGAAGACGCGCCTCAAGGCCTGGCAAGTGGATCGTGTGATCGAGCGCATCGATAGCTTCCTGCGCCCGGATCATCCCTATCAGATGCTCGTCTGTGATCTTGGCGATCACGGCGAACCCGGCGAGCGACCCCTGACTCATGGTGATGACCAAGAAAAAGATCTGCTCGAGCAGACCCGAGCGACGCTGATCCACGACACGGTCGATGGCCAGCCGAATACTCTCTCGCTGGCCTGGGCCATTGATCTACTCATGCCCTGCCACTGGGACTTTCCCAGCAATCTGCGGGTGGTCCTCCGCGCCATCGGTGGTCACCTGCACAGCGATCGACCTTTAGGGGCCTGTGGTCGCAACATTCTTCGTTCACCCCTGCGGCCCCACGCCCAGCGGGTGGTGATGGCCCTGGATGTCTTCAGCGGCCGATCGGCCGGGCCTGCCGACGCTGACGTGTTGCGCCGGCTTGGCGATAAAACGCCCCTGCGGCGGTGGCTCGCCGCCTCGCTGGCCAAAACGCTCAGGCTCCAACTGCACATCTAGACGTTCATCCGTCACCGCCTGCCAACAGAAGCAGAGATTGGACGCACGGGATTACAATCAAGTCCCTAGGGGCAGTCGACCCCCAAACCCTTGGAAAGACAACGGTTTTATGCCGCCAAACCTCAAGATCCGCTGGGCCCCCAAGGTCCCGCAGCCCCTCGTCAAGCGGCTCTACGAGTCGGACGCCGCCGGCCTGCTGGATGCATCCCTGCTCGAAGACGTGGGCGTCCGCCTGCTGCTGCGATGCGAGAGCATCGTGATGGGCACGCGCCACGAGGTCTTCTGCCCGATATGCGGCACGCGCTTCACGGTGGACGAAAAGGCAAGCCCCACCGACGACCAAGCGGTCACCTGCCCCGGCAGCGGATGCTCATGGTCCATCAAACGGGCCGAGTACCGAGCCAATCGGAGGCACCGGGACCTGGGTGAAGGGGCCGCGTTGCCCGCCTTCAGCCATTACCTCACCGCCTTCCCCGCGGCTCGCTCCCCCGAAGAGAAGATGCGGGCGATCGACCAGTTGATCCACGCCTTCCATTGGGACCTCAAGGATCACGTCCCCAACCGAGTGGCCGCCAATAATCTCATCGAGGGCAGCCTCAAGCAGGTCTGCGCTTTCCTCGACGCGCTATCCGCAAGGGACGATGCGGCCAAATCGCAGTGGCGAGAAACCGTGCAATGGATGTGGCGGCGACGGCGCAACCAGCAGTGACCTAACTCACTCCATGTTCCTGCGTCAGGCAAGCCACGCCGACGGTTGCTCCCACGTGCCGCCGAAGACGAACTGCGCCACCGGCCGGCGCTGCCGCGCCCCGTCGTCGCGGGCGCGCGTCGCCTCGGGCAGCAGCGACCCGTTCCCGGGGTAGCCGATCACGATGGCCGCCACCGGCTCATAGCCCTCGGGGATGCCCAGCTCCGCGCGAGCCTTGTCGGGGTAGAAACCCGCCATCTGGTGCACGCGCAGCCCCAGCTCCGTGGCCTGGATCGCCAGACTCGCCGTCGCCTGTCCCACGTCGTACCAGGCGTGACGGTTCGGGTTGCCGTTGCGTGTAAAGCTAAGCTTCGCCACCGAGATCGCCAGCACCGGCGCGTGCCGCGCCCACAGGGCGTTGGCCTCGCCAAGCGTTGACAGAATGCGATCGTGCGTGTCACCCTCGTCCTTGACACCCACGACGAACCGCCAGGGCTGCTCATTGAAGGATGAGGCTGCCCAGCGTGCGGCCTCGAACAGGCTGCGAAGCTTCTCGACCTCGATCGGCCGCGGATCGAACGCCACGGGGCTCCAGCGAGACTGGATGTGTGGATGAACGGGATGATCCACGGGGGCGGGCTTGTCGATCGGCATGGGGTGGCTCCTGACGTGACAGGCAATGATAGGCGACGTCACACCATGCCTATCAGTCACCATCGCTCCTGGCCAGACGGATAAACACCTTCTCCGCAGCAGCGATGCTAAGAGTGACCTCCCCCCCGGAAGTACGCAGACGAAGCACCTGGGCCTGCGTCTCGCGGCTGACGATCTTCACCGTCGCCCCCGGGGTCAATCCCTGCTCACTGAGGTAATTCAGGAACTGCGGGCTCTGGTCCGCCACCCGGCCGACGCGGACCGATCGGCCCACCTCCGCCTGGCTCAACGGCTGGTCGCGCGACGGCGCGAGCTGACCGGCCGCCGTGGGGATCGGCGAACCGTGCGGGTCAAGGCTCGGATGACCCAAGAGCGCATCGAGCTTTTCCAGCACGCGCTCCGAGACGGCGTGCTCGAGCCGCTCCGCCTCCACGTGCACCTCCGACCAGTCCAGCCCCACCACCCGCACCAGGAACAACTCGAGAATGCGGTGCCGACGCAGCACGTGCATCGCCAGCTTCCGCCCGCGCGCGGTCAGCCGCAGGCCCTGGCGTGCCTCGTAGTCCACCAGGCCCGCCTCCGAGAGCGTCTTGGCCATTGACGTGGCCGTGCCGGGCGTAACGTTCATCGCCGTCGCCAGTTCGCCCGTCGGCAACCGCCAGTCGCGCGACGCGCCGGCCAACTGCTCCTGGTGGAGGATCTGCTTGAGATAGTCCTCGACGGTCTGCGTGGCCATAAGCGTGGGGTGAGCGAGGGGTTGGGATTGAAGGACCCGTGACGTGACAGCATAGCACACGAAGCGTTGGGGGTCCAAAAGAGATAGTTTGATCTGTAAAATTTGATAATTTGACTAATCAAAATCACCGGCTAGACTCCCCTCGGTCCCAAGGGAAAGGATGGCCGCATGCGCGGAAGAATTTGCATCCTGACGGGTTTGTGTCTTCTGCTGATCGCTTGTGGGCAAGCCCCGGAGCCCCCCACGGCCGAGACCTCTGCGTCGGCCCACCCGACGCAGTACCCCTACCGCGTCGTCACCACCATCGCCATGATCACCGACATCGTCCAGAAGGTCGCCGGCAAGCACGCCGTCGTCACCGGCATCATCGGCACCGGCGTCGACCCGCACCTCTTCAAGCCCACGCGCTCCGACGTCGCGGCCATGCTCTGGGCCGACGTGGTCTTCTACAGCGGCCTGCACCTCGAGGGGAAGATGGGCGACACGCTCGTCCAGGTCGCCCGCCGCAAGCCCGTCTTCGCCGTGACGGAACGGCTGGACGAGGCGTACCTGTTGGAACTACCAGGAGGTGGCGGCCAGCATGATCCCCATGTCTGGATGGACGTCACGGCCTGGTCCAAAGCCGTCGAGGCTGTCGCGGACGCGCTCTCGCAGTTCGATCCCGACCATGCGGCCGAGTACGCCGCCAACGCCGTGACCTACCGCAAGCAGCTCGAAGCCCTCGACGCCTACGTCAAGGGAATCATCGCCGGCATCCCCCCCACCACGCGCGTCCTGGTCACCGCCCATGACGCCTTCGGCTACTTCGGCCGCGCGTATGGCCTGGAAGTACGCGGCATCCAGGGCATCTCCACCGAATCCGAGGCCGGACTCGAGGACCTTAACCGCCTGGTCGACATGGTCGTGACGCGCAAGATCGGCGCCGTGTTCGTCGAAACCTCCGTGGCCCAGAAGAACGTCCGCGCTCTGGTCGAGGGTGCCGCCTCGCGCGGCCACGCCCTGGCCATCGGCGGCACCCTCTTCTCCGACGCCATGGGCGCCCCCGGAAGTTATGAGGGCACTTACATCGGCATGATCGACCACAACGCCACCATCATCGCCCGGGCCCTCGGCGGCGACGCTCCACCCCGCGGCATGCAGGGCAAACTCGCCGCTCCGCTGGAGCACCAGCCATGATCGTGCGCCACGCCCCCGGCAGCGAGCATCCACGCGACGCCGCCCTGTCGATCCACGACCTGACCGTCGCCTACCACCGCAAGCCCGTGCTCTGGGACGTCGAGCTCGACGTGCCCGAGGGCAGCCTCGTCGGCATCGTCGGCCCCAACGGCGCCGGCAAGAGCACGCTCATCAAGGCCGCCATGGACCTGATCCCCAAGGCCTCGGGCAAAGTGATGATCTACGGCAAGCCCTACCGCCGGCAGCGCCATCTCGTAGGCTACGTCCCGCAGCGCGAGAGCGTGGACTGGGAGTTCCCCGTCAGCGCCCTGGACGTGGTGGCCATGGGCCTCTACGGCAAGATCGGCTGGTGCCGGCCCGTCACGCGCAGGTACCGCGAGATGGCCCTGGCCGCCATGGAGCGCGTGAGCATCGCCGAGCTGGCGAACCGCCAGATCAACCAGCTCTCCGGCGGTCAGCAGCAGCGCGTCTTCCTCGCCCGCGCCCTGGCCCAGGACGCCTCGATCTACTTCATGGACGAGCCCTTCGCCGCCGTCGACGCCGCGAC
>JADZET010000138.1 GCA_020850375.1 Phycisphaeraceae bacterium
CGTAGTAGAGGGCGGATTGGCTGAGCCGCTCCTTGAACACCCCGGTCGGGTGCAGCAGGTGATCGGGGATGATGGCGTTGAACATCCCCATGCACCCCTCGTCGAACACGCCCATGATGGCCTTGTCACGCTGAAGCTCCGCGGCAAGCTGCTCCCCAACCTTCCGGGGGCCTGACGGCAGCTTCACCTTCGTGAGCGGCCGAACGTGGTCCATCTTGTGCGTGCAGGCGCCGGTCTTGAGCCACTGGGCTAGCTTGGCCTTGAAGTAAGCGTCAGCTTGGAAGCCTTCGCTCCAGAGCGTGGAGTATTTCACGCCTGCCTTGGTCAGCGAGCCGTTGAGGTTGAGCATCCCCACCAGCCCGGGCCACTGCCCGGACCAGTTGGCGCAGGTCAGGATCGGCCCGCGATGCGAGCACAGCCCCGAGAGCACGTGGTGTGAGTACTGCCAGACCGCCTCGGCCACGATCAGCGGGGCGTCGGGGTCGATCGCCTTGAAGACCTCCATCCCCTGGCGCTGCGAGCCGATGAAGCCGTGCTTCTGCACCGGGTCATACGGGTGAGCCCGAACCAGCTCATATCCCAGCTCCGCCACGACGGCCGCGAGCTTCTTCTCCATCGCCTCCTGCGCCGGCCAGCAGGTCTGATTGGCTGACAGTCGCAGATCCCCGCTGGCGACCAGCAGGACCTGTTTGCGTGACTTCCTGGAACCTTTCGTGGGACGAGCGGGGGTCATGACACTTCTCCGTAATAAGGCCGTGCAGCGGCCGACAGGGCGGTCGGAACATGATACCGACCCCCGCTTGGCCCAAGAGCCCAGGCATCCGTTTTCCGCGACCCCGTTCCATTCAAAATTGCCCTTGACAGCCAGCTACAACGCATTACGCTATACCACGATAAGAGGTAGCACTATGGCCGCCTGGGTTCCACAACTGCGCAAAGGTCTGGTCGAGCTCTGCGTCATGGCTGCCCTGCGCGACGGCGAAGCCTACGGCTACGAACTGGTCCAACGCCTCAGTCAGACCGACGGCATGGCCGTCACCGAGAGTACCGTCTACCCCATCCTCGCCCGCATGGCCGAGGCGAATCTCGTCCACGTCCGCAAGGCCGAGTCGCCCAACGGCCCGCCGCGTCGGTACTACCGGTTGACGCCCCTCGGCCAACAGCGACTGCGCGAGATGCTTGAGCAGTGGCATGACATCCGCACCGCCGTCGATGGCCTGACCTCTGGAGGTTCATCATGAATCACAAACCGGTCACACTCACCCGCCAAGCCCACAAGACGATGGATGATTACCTCCAGCAAGTGCGGACGGCTATGGAGCGGAGCAGCGTCAGCGGCGAGCAGATCCGCAGCGTCCTGGCTGACCTCGAAGGCCAGATCCTCGACATGCTCGCCGCCCACGACATCCACGAGGCCCAGGAATCTGACGTGCGAAGCGTCCTGGCCACGCTCGACCCGCCGGAAGATTACGCCTCGGGAGCCGCGACCAGCCCAGCACAACTACCCCCATCCCCCACCCGGGAATCCGACTCTGCCCCCTTTCCAACATCGCACAGCATAAGGCCGCGCCTGTCGAAGCTGGCCGTCATCAGCGCGCTCCTCACGGGGCCGTGTGTCTTGATCACATTCAGCGCCTTTTTACTTCTCCTGCCTGCAACAATTCACCGGACCACGCACTCACCCGCCACACAACCGAACGCGGTTTACGGAAATGGAGTGACCATTGTTGCAGTGCCTCAGATTATGGTGGCATTCACCATGATCTGCGCTCCGAGTGTCGTTACGGGCCTGATCGCCATCTCGCGCATCCGTCACTCGCAAGGCCAGCTCTATGGCCTGGGTTGGGCGTACTTCGGTGTCGCGACAACGCCCCTGTTGTTATTCATCTTCGCGCCCACGATCCTCCTTGGCCGCCCCGTTGGTTTTTTCTACATGATCGCAGCCCTGGCCGTCAGTCTCTGGCTCGTCAAGAAAATGTTCCTTTCCGCGATGGGAAGTTGACGCCCAATGCACGTCCGGCAAGGCTTCCTACAATATCGCACGATGGCCTCCCGCCGCGAAAAGCTCGACGTTCTGCTGCAAAAAGCCCGCGGCTTGCCCGTCTGTCCCGGCGTCTACCTCATGAAGGACCCCGCCGGCGTGGTCGTCTATGTCGGCAAGGCGCTGCGTCTGCCCGACCGCGTCAGCAGCTACTTCGTTCCCTCGGCCGACCTGGGCCCCAAGAAGCAGCAGATGCTCGACCTGGTCGACGACTTCGACACGATCGAGTGCGAGGGCGAGTGGGAAGCGCTCCTGATCGAGAATCGCCTGATCAAGGACATCCACCCACGATTCAACGTCCGTCTGACGGATGACAAGACCTTTCCCTACCTCGTCGTCACCATGCGGGACGACTTCCCCGGCGTCTTCATCACCCGCCAGCCCTCGTCGCCGCAGTTCAAGGGGGCCAAGGTGCTCTGCCCCTTCACCATCGTCTACGCCCTGCACCGCTCGATCCAGGTGCTCCAACAGGTCTTCCAGTTCCGCACCTGCGAGCTGGAGATCAGCGTGGACGACCCGCAGCGCCGCCGTTTCAGGCCCTGCCTCCTGCACGCCATCAAGCGATGCACCGCGCCGTGCGCCGACCGGATCTCCCCCGAGCGATATCGGGCAGACATCGACCGCTTCCTCCGCCTGCTCGAGTCCAAGCGATCCATCCTGCTCCGCGAGATGCGGCAGGAGATGGACGAGGCGTCGAAATCCCTCGAGTTCGAGCGGGCCGCCATTCTGCGCGACCAGGTCCACGCCCTCGAATCCCTCGACCAGCGCGGCAGCCGTCGTCAGCTTCTCCAGCCCGAGACCGAGCTGCCCGTCCTCGACCTGACCGCCCTGCGGAAGGGATCCGAGGCCCTGCGCAAGGCCCTGGACGCCGCGACCGAGATCCGCTGCATCGAGTGCATCGACATCGCCCACCTCCAGGGCGGCGAGACGGTGGGGTCGAAGGTCTGCTTCATCGACGGCCGCCCCTTCAAGAACGCCTACCGCCGCTACCGCATCACCGTGACGGGCCCCGCCCCCGGAAGTGGCACGACGGAGATGGACGCCGTCCCCCGCGATTCAGCCCCCGGCTCCGCCGGGGGGTACGCCTCTTCCGGGGGCGGGGGATACGCTTCCGGGGGCGATGACTACGCCGCCATCCGCGAGGTCATCAGCCGCCGCTACCGCGACGCCGGCGAGGGCCAGGAGCTCTATCCGGACCTGATCATCATCGACGGCGGCCTCGGCCAGCTCCACGCCGCGATGGAGGTCTTCGGCACACTCTCGGTCAAGCCACCGCTGGTCGTCTCGCTGGCCAAGAAGGAGGAGTTGATTTACCACCAGGCCCGCAGTGAGCCCATCCGCCTGCCGCGCACGAATCCCGGCCTGCGTCTCTGCCAGGCCATCCGCGACGAGGCCCATCGTTTCGCCCAGCACTACCACCACCTGCTTCGCCGCAAGAGCGTCCTGAGCGAGGCCAATAAGCCCCGTCGCACCAAGAAGCAGCCACCATCGCCGACGAACTGACCCATGCCCCCCGGAAATCCGCCTGCATCATGGCCGCCCTTGACCGCCGACCCCGCCGGTTTACTCCTGCGCGTCAAAGTTGTTCCAGGCGCCAGCCGCAGCCGCGTCGCCGGCCTGTTGGGCGATCGCCTGAAGATCCAGGTCGCCGCCCCCCCGGAAGGCGGCAAGGCCAACAAGGCGGTCTGTGAGCTCATCGCCGACCTGCTGGACGTGCCCGCCCGACAGATCACTGTTGAGACCGGCCACGCTCAGCCCGTCAAGACGCTGCGCCTGGCAGGTGTGGATCACGCCCGGGCCGCGGAGCTGCTGCAAGCCGCCGCCGACCGTCGTCGCGCCTGAATCAGTTGAGCGAGTCGATCAGCCCCTCGATCTCCGACGCCGCGTGACCGTCCCTGGCCTGCTGGGCCGCCTTGAGCCCCGCCTCGAGCACCTTGCGTGCCTCGCTGTCGCGCCCGCCCTCAGCGAGGATCTTGCCCTTCTGGTAGTAGGCGTAGCAATAGCCCGCGTCGAGCTCGATCGTCTTGTCGAGCCACTGCATCGCCTCGTCCGCCCGGCCCGCCTTGGCGTGTTCCAGGGCGATCCCATAGGGACAGAAAGGATCCTTGGGGTCCAACTGGTGGAGTTTGAGGAGCTGTTCGAGCCTGCCGGTCATGGAAACTCCTTTCGTTTGCCGAGTCTGCATGCCGTTCCGGGGAGGCTTGCAGGCCCCCTATGATCCTCCCACCATACTCGCTCCAAACCAGCCTACCAATCCACCCCAGGAACGACCGTTTGAATGACCCCA
>JADZET010000139.1 GCA_020850375.1 Phycisphaeraceae bacterium
GTCCCCTCGGCCAGGCTGTCGTGGAATGCGACGAAAAGGGGAGGCAGCAGCTTGGGGGCCAACGACTCATACCGACCGTGCCCGTGCTCCCGGAAGTGCTCCTTGTCGAAGTCCATGAACACCGCGCCCTCGTAGGTCTGGATGACCCGGTCCTGCAACCCCGCCCCGATCCCCAGCTCCTCAAGCTCCACGGCCAACACCAGGTTCGGCAGGATCGGCTTGGGGATGTCGATCTCATAGAAGCGCAAGAGCGCCCGCATCGTCGCCGTGACGATCGCCGACGACCCCGCCAGCCCGACGCGCACCGGCACGTCCGTCCGGTACTCGATGGTGAAGTTGCGCTCCGGCAGCGTGACGCCCTGCTGCCGGCAGTAGTCGCCGAAGCGCTTGATCGCCGCCTTGATCAGCCGGATCGCGCCGTAGTATCCGTTGAGCTGCACGTCCTGCACCAGGGCGTCGATCGAGTCGAACTGGATCTGATCGCGGCTCAGCGGGGTGATCCGCAGGCGAGGTGACTCGTAGCAGTCCACGCTCGCGCTGAAGTTGCGCAGGATCACCGAGATGGTCTTGCCGAAGTACCCGTCGGAGGGGTTGCCGATCAGTCCGGCCCGGGCGAAGGCTTGGGTGTGGATGATCATGAAAAGATCATCGGTCAGGCCGGTCGGGGGATCAAGACGTGGGGGCCTGGTTGATGGCCCAACGGGAAAGCCCACGCTCGGTGAGCATGGGCCATGGGCAGGAAAAGTCGGATACGAGTAGGCCTGCTACTTACCGGTCCCCCAGGAATCGATCAGGCCGCTGGCGATCTGGGCGGCCAGGTGGTTGGCCAGTTCGTCCTGGGTGACGTGCGTCGGCGTCTGGCCCTGGGGGCGGAACAGGTCGCCCGTCCCGCTGGCTGAGCCCAGCAGACGCCCGTCGTGCAGATCGACCGCTCGGAAACTGTAGGCGATGGACCGCGTCGTCCCGGCCCGCGGCGGTTGAACCGGGCGGACGGAGTCGGACACGCTCGTCACCACGCCCACGCCCTGCACCAGCACGTCAAAGGCGTTCTGTTTGCTGGCCGACTCCTGCACCTGCTGCTCGGTCACGGCCGAGGAGGGCTGCGTCGCGGACATCGGCAGCCCGCCGGCCACCGCCTGTCGCGCCAGGTCGGCGTCGACCAGCGTCAGGCCCATGTCCCGCAGCTTCTCGCTGACGAGGTCCTCCATCCGCCGCAGGTCCAGCGCCCGGCGGAGGTCCGCCTCCACGCGCCGGTCCGCCCTCGCCTCGGCCAACTCCGCCGCCACCTCCTGGTCTAGCACATCGTTCGTGCCGAATGCCGTCGAACGGTTGAAGATGATCGTCTGATCACCGCCCCCAGAGTTGATCGCCGGGTTGCTGCCCGGCCCGCGGACAGCAGCATCTCGCGAAGCCGCCAGCCCGCGATTGATCAGCACAGCCAGGCGCGGCTTGCCCGCGGCCTCATAAGCCTTGGTGAGCTGATCGAGGGCTGTCTCATGGTCGGGGTGATCCTCGTCCGCCAGGGCCTCGATGCGGTCACGCTTCTCGTCGGCCGTCGGTCGCGTCGAGGGGGCTCGTGACTTGTCAACGGTCAGGGTCATGCTCCCGGGGGCGCTGTCCGTCACCTTGGCGCTCAGTTCGGTCGCCCGAGAAACCGCCACCTCGAGCTCCGCCGCGAGCTGCCAGCCTGGGCCGGTGTAGCTCAGCGACAGTTCCGCAGCCGACTGGCGCCGCAACTGCGTCAGGCCGCGGGTGTTGACCTCGCTGACGCCCTGCACGAGCTGGAGCTGCTCGATGACCTTCCCGAGCTGTGCCGCCGATTCGATCCCGTAGACGCGCACGCTGTACCGCTGGGCCCCGGCCAGGGCTCGATGGGAGAAGTCTACAAAGTCCGCCATGAACCGCCGCGAGATCGCCTGGCCGTAGCGTTTGACGGCGTAGACGTCATCGCCCTCGAGCCAGTCGAAGCTGAACGAGCCGATCTGCCGGGCCGAGGCGACCTGGACCGTCTCGACGATCACGCGGTACTTCGCTCCGCGTGCTTCGACGGCCTGCCCGGGGATCATCCGGATGGTCAGCACCACGTCGGCGTTGATCTTCGTCGCCAGCAGTTCGAGCTGGCCCCGATCGCGCGACAGCGTGCTCATGGCGATGGACCGCTGGTCCATCTCGCTCACCGCGTCGGTGCTGACGATCTCGGCGCCGGCCTGCAGGAGGTAGCGGTCGATCTCGGCCGTGAGCATGGGGGCCGCCCCGGTGACGTTGAATTCCGCCAGCCGGTTGCCGAGGTATCGCTGCTCTTCGCCGACGCCGCTGGCCACCCTCCCGCGGTCGCGGTAGAGCTCGCGCACCTCGCCGGGGGTGTCGGCCTGGTCGGACTCGACGATGCGGTTGTCGATCCCGGCGATGACCAGCACGCGGGGTGAGCCGGCCTGGCGGTAGGCCTCGGCGAAGGCCGCGACATCCGGCTCATTCACATCGTTCAAGGCGTTGGTCGGGGCAGGGTCAGGCTTGCGCACGCTCACGGGCGCCGGCGGCGCGGTCGGCGTCGAAGTCGGCGCCGGCACGGCCGCGGACTGGGTGGCGGGAGCCTGCGTCGCAGCGCCCTCGGGCGGGCGACGTTTGTTGCGTGTGCTGGGCCCGGGATTCGCCGCCATCGCGATGTTCGCCAGGAGCAGGGCCAGCACTGTCAGCACAAGCGCATTCTTGCGTGTCAGCATGGGTGTTACCTCCGCGGCGGCATGCCGCGATGATGTCGGTCGCATGAGCGAGTCAGCAGCGAGTCACGTCCTCCGGGGGGTCAGCGGGCCGAGCGGACGGTCAGCCGCCAGTCCACCGCCGTGGTGTCCAAGGCCGCCCCGTCGAAGTACATCATCACGCTCGGGTCCATGTGCACGAACCGCCAATTCTGCACGCTCGATCCCGCCCGCGGCACCACGCGTCCCTGGGCGTCGAAGAACTCGAACATATACTGCACGTTGATGCCGTAGTCGGTGATGTTCCGCATCGGCACGCTGACGCGCATGGGCTTGTCTGCCGTGGAGGGCTCAACCGACGGCGCCCCGCCGACCATGCCGTAGTCGAGGTTCTGCAGGGCGATGTTCCGCGGGTAGTTCTCCCGGGCCACCGGGTCGGCCTTGGTCGCCGGCGGATTCGGGTAGAGGCAGCCGGTCAGGACGACGGACGCCAGCACGAGCGTGACGGCGGCCAGGCCGCAACGACGGACGTTTCGAAGAGCATTCATGCTTCACCTCTCTTGGTTCATTTCGGCGGGCGTCGCGGGCTCAGGAGCCGGCTGCGTCGCCGCCGAAGGTGTGGGTTCGAGTCGTTGACGATACTCACGCAAGAGTTCGCTCTTGGGCGCGTAGGGCAGCGCCGTTTTGCCAAAGATCCGCGTGTAACCCGCCGTCCCGCCCAGCGGCGCGATCAGCGACACGCCGCCCTCAAGCAGATGCCGGCCGGGCATCGTGTCGGCGTTGGCCTCCCAGTCGGGGTTCACGGAGATCCCCTCGGCCTTATACAAGTCCTCGAACTGCGACAGCGTCAGATCGGTGTAGAGCCCCCGCCTGAGGTACTCGTCGAAGACCGCCTCCGTGGGCGTGCGAACCGAATTTCCACCGAGGATGTAGGGCGTGCTCCCGGCGGGCATCTTCGGCACGCGATCGTTGTCAAAGCGGATGACCCCGCAGGTCGCCCAGTCCGGCGCCGGCCCGTTGCGCACCGCCACCAGCCGGATGTAACGTAGCGATGCCGTGTCCGACTTCTCAAGGGGGAACCCCGTCATCACCATCCGTGACGCCGGATGGCCCAGCACCTGGAGCGTCACCGTCGTGTCTTCCGGGCCCAGCGTCAGCGGCACGACGTAGACGCGCTGCGGCATCACCTCGCAGTATCGCGTGTCGGCATGGGCGCCGGCCTTGGCGAACGCCCCGGCCGCCAGCAGGCCCAGGCCGACATAGCCCATCGTGTTGTCCCGATTCTGCAGGCCGTACATCCCCGTGATCGCCCCCGCCGTCATCATCAACGACCCGATCTGGCTCTTGGCGATCCGGACGTCCTCGAGGTTGTTCCACATGTGGTCGCGGGCCAGGGCGTTGAGGTCGACCACGATGGGCCAGTCCTTCTCGCCGGCCGACGTCGCCACGCGCAGCGCCGTCCCGTCCGACGGACTCAGCGGCATGAACGTCGCGATGGCGTTGTCCGGCCCCGACGCCATCTTCTGCGGCCCGCGCCCCGCGTCGACGATCAGCACCGTGTTGTACTTGCCCCCCCGGAAGGTGCGGACCAAGTCCTCCAGCCCCGGGTTCGCCTCCGCCGCGTGCGTGTAGTAGTCGTTCGCCTCGTCCACCCGCCCGATCTGCTGATTGGCGATGGCGCACAGCAGATAGCCCATCGCGAAGTTCGACTCGCGTGAGACATACCCCTTGTCCAGATAATCATTGCCTCGCGTCTCCGCCTGCCGGATCAGGTCCTCGCTGTTCTTACGTCGTCCGGTCTCGGCCGTGCCGAAGTCGCGCAGGTGAAACAACGAGTTCATCGCCGCAGCTCGCGCGTTGTCCCACGACCCCATCTCGGCGTAGTGGGCCGCCACGTAGCAGTAGGCCATGGCCTGCTCGAAGGGCTCACCCTTCCAGATCTTCTGGTCCTCGTTGATGACCACCGAGCTGACCGTCCTGTCCGCGTTCAGCCCCGCCGTGCGCAGCACGTCGTAAACTTCGTCCAGCACCGGCTCAGCCACCTGCGGGTAGCCGTCGCCGAGCGCCACGATGCCCAGACGCATTCGGTCGAGCAGGTAATCGCGATCCCCACGTTTCTGGCTGAGATTGTTCTGGAGATAGACACGAGCCGTGCCAAGCTCACCGCGGTAGAACGTGTCGACCAGCATCGCGTCGGGCTGGGCGGTGCACGCGGCGAGCGACATCAGGATCAGCAGGCCCAGCGACAAACCCATCCCACGCAACAGGCGGGCCCCAGGGGGGCGGTCAAACGTGAGGATGGAAGCGTTGAGGGGCATGGTGGGGGGGGTCAGTCTATCAGCAGCCCCGAGGCCTGCCGCTGAAACTCATACTTTCCGGTCCACACGATCTGGCGCGTGGCCAGGTCGGTGATCTGGTACTCGAGGTAGTAGTAGTCGCTGCGCTGGTCAGCCAGCCCGTCCTTGTTCTCCGCCACGCGCGGGCTGGCCCGGAACGTCGCCGACATCAGATGCGTCGGCGGCGTGGGGTCCTTGGGGATCAGCACGTCGCGCACCGCCTGGTCCGCCCCGCGCAAGAGCGGCTCGCGCTCCGGCGGCACCTGGAAGCGTATGTTCTTCTGCTTCGCCATCGTCTGCACCGGCAGCGACGCCTGCAGCCGCGAGACCATCATCCACTGCTCGGCCGGCGGGATCAGGTCCGTGGTCAGGTTCTCGACCTTGTCGATCGTGATGACGATCCGCGGCGAATCCGGCCCACGATCCCGCAGGAAGTCGCTGCCCGCCAGGCCCTCCGCCACCTCCGCATTGGCCGCCATGAGGTCGCCGATGCGAAGCCGAGTCGACTGTGGCCGCGTCGTGGCACAGCCCGCCAGCGTCAGGGCCAACAGGCCCCATACCATCAAGCTGCAGCCGGTTCGCGGTGTCATGGCAGGGAACCTCCGGGGTGAATTCACGCGGGCGCTTCGAGCGAAGGACGCCCCTGGATGACCCTGGCTGTTCAGTAGGACACCTGTCCCAGGTCGTAGCTGCTCGAGAAGACGATGTCCCGGCTCTTGAGGTTCGTCAGCTTGAACTCGAAAAAGTACTGCCGCCGGCCGCCGCGATCCGCCTCGAAGAAGTCGCCCTGGAGCACGTAGGTGATCGCCGGGTCGTACGTCGCCGTCTGCCCCGCGCTGCCCTCTTCCTGAAGGATGTCGCCCGCCCCGGGGCCCGCCACGCGGTTGAGCTCGCGGTCCATCCGCGCCCGTCCCTCGACGATCTTGAAGTGGTCGCGGATGAGCTTGCTCTGCATCAGGTTCGCCCGCAGACGGTGCTGGATCAGCTCGTAGTCGCCCGTGCTGGTCCTGGTCTTGTTCGAGATGTCCCCGAGTTCGAGCACCACGCGCGTCGGCGCCTGCTTGATCTCCGGGATCTCGGAAAGGTCATAGGCCAGCCGGCCCGCCGTCTGGTCGCTGAACTCCAGCAGGGCCGGGATGCTCGCCTGCTTGGACGCCGCGTCGGCCGCGGTGGTGCGATAGGGGTCGATGCGTCCGCCCGTCGAGCCCTTGGGCGTGCAGCCGACGGCCAGCAGCATCACGCTCAGAGCCAGCATGGACAAGCGAACGGAGGCACGGCCAGGGAGTTTGTGCAGCATGGGTGTCACCTCTACGCGGGTTCAAGGGGCCGATGGACCGTCGTCCATCCGGTTGCAGACTTCACGCAACGTCAGGTTAAAGATTTTAGGTTATCCCCGGCCGGACGGCCCGGGGGTGCGGCGGGTATTTATCCATACAGCACAACGACGCACCCCGCCGGATCATTGCATCGATTCTTCACCCCGCCAGGATGGCGTCGATCCGCCCCAGTTCCTCCGCTGTTAACGGCGATGCCGACAAGGCCTTAAGGTTGTCATCGATCTGACTTACCCGACTGGCGCCGAAAAGCACCGAAGTGATCCGTTTGTCGCGTAGGATCCACGTCAGTGCGAGTTGGGCCATGCTCTGCCCGCGCGCTTCCGCCACGACCTTGAGCTTCTTGACCTTCTCGATGATCGCCGGCGTGACCTGGTGCGGCCGGAGGAACCCCGTCGCGCTGCCGGCCCGTGAATCGGTGGGAATTCCGTTGAGGTATTTGTCCGTGAGCATCCCCTGTGCCAGCGGGCTGAACACGATCACCCCGATCCCCAGTCGGTCCGTGTGCGGCAGCAGATCGCCCTCGATCCACCGATCCAGCATCGAGTAGTTCGGCTGATGGATCGTGATCGGCGTCCCGAGCGACTGCATGACCCGCGCCGCCTCGGTCGTCCGCGCCCCGCGATAGCTCGAGATCCCCGCGTAGAGCGCCTTGCCCTGTCGCACGATCAGGTCCAGCGCGCCGAGGGTCTCCTCCAACGGCGTGTCCGGATCAAACCGGTGCGAATAGAAGATGTCCACGTAGTCCAGCCTCATGCGTTTGAGCGACTGGTCCAGGCTGGCCACCAGGTACTTCTTCGACCCCCACTCCCCATAGGGCCCCGGCCACATCCGATACCCCGCCTTGGTCGAGATGATCAATTCATCCCGATGCCCCTTGAAGGTATCCGCCAGCACCTTGCCCACGTTCTCCTCCGCACTTCCGGGGGGCGGCCCGTAATTGTTCGCCAGGTCAAAGTGATTGACCCCGCGGTCGAAGGCATGCACCATCAGATCGCGGGCCACCTGGGGGTCGGTGAAGTTGTGCCACCCGCCGAGCGTCATCGCCGGCAGCATCAGCCCGCTGCGCCCGCAGCGGCGGTAGGTCATCTGGCTGTAACGATCGGGATTGAACGGCATGGATCACTCCTTGTTCAAACCAGCTGAGAACATCCGTCAGGTCAGCTCAGGCACGCGCCGTTGCTGGCGATCACGTTCTTGTACCAGTGGGCCGAATCCTTGAGCACGCGCCGCTGCGTCGGGTAGTCAATGAAGATCAGGCCGAACCGCTGCCTATACCCCATGTGCCACTCAAAATTGTCCATCAGCGACCACTGCAAATATCCCCGCACGTCCACTCCCTCGTCGATCGCCTTCTTGAGTTCGAGCAGATAGCGGTGCAGGTAGTCGATGCGTGACGGATCGTGGACCTTCCCATCCAGGCTCACCGAGTCCGGGCTGGACATGCCGTTCTCCGTCACGAACAGCGGCACCTTGTACCGCTCCGCCACCAGCTTCGCGGACCAGTAGAGCGCCCGCGGCGTGATGGGCCAATCCATCGGCGTGAACGCCTGCCCCACGGGGAAGTCCGCCACCACCGGCTGTCCGTCCGCCCCCATCGTCACCGGCGAGCCGTGGTAGAGGTTGATCCCGAAGAAATCCAGCGGCTCACTGATGACCTTCAAATCCGCCGGATCGAAGCGCGGAATGACATCGCCGTAGATCTCGTACCCCTCTTGCGGGTACCGCCCCAGCACGATGGGGTCGGTGATCCACGCCGTGTTCCACATGTTCTGCCCGCGCATGCCGAAGAGTTTTTGGCGCGTGGCCTCGACATCGGCTGGCGAGTCAGTGGCCGGGCAGAAGTTCAGACCCGCCGAGGCGATGCTGATCGTGGGCTTGAGCTTGGCGTGTTCGCGGATGATCTGCACCGCCCGTCCGTGGGCCAACAGGTGATGATGCGTGATCCGGAAAAGCTCCGGCATCGGCACATCCCACCCCGGCGCGTGCCACGCCCGTTTGAACGCGCAGCCGACGTGCACCTGCGGCTCGTTGAGCGTGATCCAGGTCTTGACGCGATCGCTCAGCCGGTCCACCACCACCCGCGTGTAGTCGGCGAACCACTTGGGACTCTCGGCATTGAGCCAGTTGCCTCTGTGGTGCAGCGACAGCGGGAAGTCCCAGTGATAAAGCGTCAGGTAGGGCTCGATCCCCGCCGCCAGCAGGGCATCGACGAGCTTGTCGTAGAACGCCAAGCCCTTTTCGTTGACCTTGCCCGTGCCCTCGGGCAGCACGCGTGGCCAAGAGACCGAGAAGCGATAAGCCCGCAGCCCGATCTCCTTCATCAGCCGCACGTCATCGGCGAAGCGGTGGTAGAAATCGCAGGCCGTCTCGCCGGTGTGCCCGGACCACGTCCGGCCCTTCTCTCGGCAGAAAACGTCCCAGATGCTTGGGCCCTTGCCGTCCTGGTCCCAGGCCCCCTCGGTCTGGTAAGCCGAGGCGGCGGCGCCCCAGATGAAGTTGGCGGGAAAGGATGCCACGCAGTGTGCCCTCGTCAATAGGCGGAAGAGGAGCGTAA
>JADZET010000140.1 GCA_020850375.1 Phycisphaeraceae bacterium
ACATCATCAGGATCAACCCCACCGCAATGATGAGGTTCGTCTGCCGCCCGACCGTCAGCGCCGTGTTGAACCGCTCAACCTCCCCCGGAAGCAGATACCCCACCGCCACCCCCACCGCCATGGCCAGAAAGATCCAGAGCGTCAGGTACCGATCGAGAAAACTCAATCGGCCCGATGACCTTGGCGAAGCACACTCCGCGGGGGAATCCACGACCTGTGTCACAACGCACGCTCCTTCATGCCTTGCGGGCCTGCACGTCGAGGCTGGTGATGAAGTCCGCCGGCCGGCTCCCGGGGGTGGGCAGCGCCTCGGCGACCTTCTTGTAGAGCGGGTCCTGGAACGACTCGAGCGCCGCGACATACTCGGGCTTGGGCCGCAGCACCACATCCCGCAGCCCCGCCGCCTCGACCATCGCCTGATACTCCCGCACCAGCACCGCCCCCGCCACACACCCCACCATCGCCTCAACCATCTCCCGCACCTGCACCGGGAGCGGCCGCAGCAGCGCCATGTCCGACGCCGCCACGCGCCCGCCGGGCCGCAGCACCCGCGCGATCTCCCGCCAGACCTGCTCCTTGTCCGGCGACAGGTTGATCACGCAGTTCGAGACCACCACGTCCACGCTCGCGTCGGCCACCGGCAGGTGCTCGATCTCGCCCAGCCGGAACTCGACATTGTCCAACCCCGTGCTCTTGCGGTAGCTCGCCACGTTCCCGCGGGCCTTGGCGATCATCTCCGCCGTCATGTCCACCCCGATGACGTGTCCCGTCGGTCCGACCTTGGGCCCGGCCAGGAACACGTCGAACCCGCCGCCGCTGCCGAGGTCCAGCACCACCTCTCCCGGCTTCAGCCCCGCGATGGCCGTCGGATTCCCGCAGGAAAGCCCCATGTTCGCGCCCCCGGGAAGCGCTCGAAGCTCCTCCGCCGAATACCCGATCTGCTCGGCCAGGAATTCAGCCGACAGCGGCGCCTTGCTCGTCCCGCAGCACGATCCTCCCCCACAGGTGCTGCCCTCCGTCGCGATCGCCTTGTACCCCTCGCGCACCGTCAGCAGCACCCGCTCCGCCGAGTCATCCGTCACGACGCCCTTGCTCTTGTCCGAGGAACCACAGCATCCCATGATCGCACTCCTTCAAATTCGTTGGCCCAGACTCTCGGGCAGCGTCCGCACGAAATCACGGATCTCGTCGCGGACGCGCCGGTAATGCTCGATCACCTTGCGGGGGTCGGCCTCCTTCGCCGCCAGCGCCGGCGGGTCGTCAAACCCCACGTGCACCACCCGCGTCCTGCCCGGGAACACCGGGCAGCTCTCGTGCGCATGCCCGCAGACCGTCACCACCACGTCGAACTTCTCATCACCCAGCGACTCGAGCGTCTTGCTCGTCTGCCCCCGGATGTCCACCCCCACCTCGGCCATCACCGCCGCCGCGTGCGGGTTGAGCCCCGCCGCCCTGATCCCCGCCGAGTAAGGCTCGATCACGTCCCGCCGCAGATGCCGCGCCCACCCCTCAGCCATCTGCGACCGGCACGAATTGCCCGTGCACAGGAAGAGGATCTTCAGTTTCGGTAGCACGCGCACAGCTCCACGAGTTGCTTCCGCCTGACGCTCCGCAGCCTCTGCTGATCGCTCTGCACCACCGCCTGCCCGCGCAGGGCCGACCTCGCCCACGCCAGCGCTGAGATCGCCTCGGGCGACGCCTCATCCGCCTTGGATAACCGGTAGTAATGCCACTTGCCCTCCTTCCGCCGCTCGACCAGCCCCGCCTGGTGCAGCACCGCCATGTGCTTGGACACCGTCGACGGCGCCAGCCCCAGCAGCTCGATGATCTGGCACAGGCACAGCTCCCCGCCCTCGAGGCTCAGCAGCGCCCGCAGCCGAGCCTCGTCGGAGAGGGCCTTGAGAATGTTCAGGACGTGCTTCATGATCACTTTCTCAATTCGTGATTCAACGAAGTGTATCGGCCCCACCGTTTGAAGTCAACGTCGATGCCTCCGCAGCGCGCAACCAACCCACCGGGATGAAAACTCAACCGCTCCCGCCCTGGCATGGTTGCCGATCAGGATCGGGACGCGTTATCGGCATTTCATGACACCCGCCGGCCGCTCGCGCAAGCCGATTCCTCGCCGCTTCTGCCCATAAATTCGTCAACCTGGATAAACCTTGACGTCTGTACCGCCGATCTCGTTCTCAAGACCCACGAAGGGTCCAAGGAGCACGAGCATGTCCGCCAACCCGCAGCCGAAGCTCACGATCGTCGACGACTCCAACAGCGACGCCATCCCCTTCGAGCGCCGCGCCTCGATCCGCCACCCGGCCACCGGCCACGTCACGGCCGTCCAGTGCCAGGTCCAGCCCGACGGCCGCCGCAGCCGCATCTGCTCGCTGACCATGCTCAACATCTCCGACCTCGGCGCCGGAGTCCTGAGCCAGGACCCGCTGGACATCGGCTCGACCATCACCCTGTTCTTCCCCCCGCACGGCCCCGAGCGCGGCTTCGACCTCTACGGCAAGGTCGTCCGCTGCGACTCCCGCAACAGCATGTACGAGGTCGGCATCCAGCTGACCGCCCGCGCCGCGGCATAACCGCGACCACCGGCCAACACGATCACATTGAGAGAGTGCAGCGCCCGATGCCCGCCACGTCGGGCGTTGCCGTTTACGCATCAACCCTTCGCCGCCGCCCCCATCGCCGCCAGCGTGCCCGCCAACAGCTCGTAGCTCTGCTCGAGCGCCTGCGGGATCACCCGCACGTGCCCGATCGTCTGCATGAAGTTCGAGTCTCCGCTCCAGCGCGGCACCACGTGCAGATGGATGTGCCCCGGCAGCCCCGCCCCCGCGCACCGGCCGATGTTCACCCCGATGTTCAGACCCTGCGGGTTGTACGCCGTGCGGACCAATTGCTCCGCCAGCACCACCAACTCCATCAGCTCCGCCCGCTGCCGCGGATCGAGGTCCGTCAGGTCCGCCACGTGCTGCCGCGGCGCGATCAAGAGATGCCCCGTCGTGTAGGGGAACTTGTTGAGCACGATCCCCCCCCGCGCGTCGGCCAACAGGGTCAGGTGCCCCCGCATCGCCGCCGCCCGCTCACCCTCCTTCGCCTCCACCGCGGCCAACGCTTCGCAGAGAAAGCAGCCGCCGCCCTGTTTGTCGTCGTGTGGCCCAAGCTGCCGCACATACTCCATCCGCCACGGCGCCCAGAGGTTTTCCTGTCCGTGATTCATGCCGACATGATACCCACGCAACCCCCGGAAGTTAGCCCGGAAGTTAGCCCGCTTGTTGCCCTCGGAAGTTCAACATCCTGCCGGCCTGTCACGGGCTCGGCGCCGTCGTCGCGACGGTCGGCGGCGTCTCGCCGCGCCCCTGGAAGTACTCCATCACGATCGGGTCCAGCAGCGGCGCCCCGGCCCGCTCGGGCAGCAGGGCCGCAAGCTCCTCGGCCGTCACCTCGCCCCGCGCCAGCTTCCCGTCGACGAACGTGCGAAACCCCGGGTTCGTCTCGTACATGCACAGGAAACCGCTGACGCAGTACCTCGGCAGCGGCACCCACTCGTGCGCGTGCGACGCCGGGAAGAACGCCGCCAACGCCCCCGAGGGCTTGATCGTCACCCGCACCGCGCTGAGGGCGACCGACCATGCGTCGCCGGCCCCCCACCGCCACTGCGTCATGACCCGATGGCTGAAGCACTTCCCGCAGCGGTCCGTGTCGACGTGCCGGCGGACCATCCCCAGCAGCAGCGCCAGGACCAGCCCCAGCACCGCCGCCCGGATGAACGAACGTTTGGACGGCCTCATGTCTCCTCCCATGAACCCCCGAAACATGACACCCACAACACCAGCCCGAGCCACCGACATTATCGTACCCCGCCAGCCCGCCGTCCCGACGCCGTGTGAAAAAAACTCCGCCGAAACCATCCAACAGCAAAAAACCCCGGCGTAAACCGGGGTCTGTGTGTCTGTCCCCTGTCCGATCCGGGCCCCGGCCTCAGGCGGCCGCGCCCTCGAGGATCGTCTTGGTGATGTTCTCCGGCACCGGCCGGTACGCCAGCGGCTCCATCGAGTACGACGCACGACCCTGGCTCATCCCGCGCAGGGCCGTCGAGTAACCGAACATCTCCGACAGCGGCGCCTCGGCGATCACCAGCCGCGTGTTCCCCCGCTGCTCGGTCTCGATGATCATCCCGCGCCGTCGGTTCAGGTCCCCGTTGACCGACCCGATGAACTCCTCGGGCGTCGTCACCGTCACCTTCATCACCGGCTCGAGCAGGATCAGCTTGGCCTTGCGGCACGCCTCGCGGAACGCCAGGATGCCCGCCTGCTCGAACGCGATCTGCGACGAGTCCACGTCGTGGTACGACCCGTCCGTCAGCGTCACCTTGACGTTGATCAGCGGGTAACCCGCCAGCACGCCGCTCTTGGCCGCGCCCCGGGCCCCGGCGATCACCGACGGGATGTACTCCTTGGGGATCGCCCCGCCGATGATGTCGTTCTCGAACGCCACCCCGTCCTCCCAGTCCCACTCGTTCTCCTTCGCACGCTCGGGCGTGCAGGGCTCGACCGTGATCGTCGCGTCGCCGAACTGACCGCGACCGCCCGTCTGCTTCTTGTGCAGCCCGCGCGCCTCGGCCGTGCCCGCGATCGTCTCGCGGTACGCCACGCGCGGCATCCCCACGTTCACCCCGATCTTCATGTCCCGGATCAGCTTGTTGCGGATGATCTCCAGGTGCAGCTCCCCCATCCCCGCGATGATCGTCTGGCCCGTCTCGTCGTCGAAGTGCGACCGGAACGACGGGTCCTCCCGCCGGATCGTCTGCAACGCGTTGCCCAGCTTCTCCTTGTCCGCCTGGCTCTGAGGCTCGATGCTCATCGAGATCACCGGCTCGGGGAAGTCCATCCGCTCGAGCACGATCGGGTGGTCCTGATCGCACAGCGTGTCGCCCGTGATCGAGTTTTTCAGACCCACCAACGCCACGATGTCCCCCGCCACCGCCTGCTCCCGTGCGATCCGCTCCTTCGCGTGCATCTCAAAAATACGGCTGACGATCTCGCGTCGCCCGTTGACCGGGTTGAGCACGCGCGACCCCTTGGCCAGCGTCCCCGAATAGATCCGCGTGTAGGTCAGGTCGCCGTGCTGGTCCGACACCACCTTGAACACCAACGCCGAGAACGGCGCCTCGGGGTCGTTCGGCCGCGTGAGTTTCTTGGTCTTGTCCCGCACGTCCGTCCCCTGGATCTCGGGCACCTCCGTGGGGTTCGGCAGGTAGTCGATCACACCGTCGAGCAGACGCTGCACCCCGATGTACTTCAATGCCGACCCGCAGAACGTCGGGAACACCGCCTGGCTGATCGTCCCCTTGCGGATCGCCGCCCGGATCTCCTCCGGGGAAATCTCCTGCTCCATGATGAACTTCTCGGTCAGGTGGTCGTCCAGCTCCGCCGCCTTTTCCACCAGATCGTGCCGCCACTTCCTGGCCGTCTCGAGCATGTCCGCCGGGATCTCTCGCTCCTCGACCTTCGCCCCGAGCTCCTCGGCGATGAAGTAGTAGGCCTTCATCCTCACCAGGTCGATGATCCCCTCGAACGTCCCCGCCTGACCGATCGGCAGCTGCACCGCCACCGCGTTGGCGCCCAGCCGCTCCTTGATCGAGTTGAACGAGTAGTAGAAGTCCGCCCCGAGCTTGTCCATCTTGTTGATGAAGCACAGCCGCGGCACCCGGTACCGGTCCGCCTGACGCCAGACCGTCTCGGACTGGGCCTCG